>JBBKWK010000179.1:0-4248 GCA_037968915.1 Pontixanthobacter sp. | reverse complement strand
GGGTGAACGCACCCTTTCTAAACCTGATCCTCCTAAAGATTACGCCCGCGGCGGTTGCCGCCGGTAGCTGAACGCTTCGGCAATCTTGCGGGCCATGCGCGCAGCCGTGTTGTCTAGGTCACCCCCATCGCCGCCAGTAACGCCAGTGCAATCGGCAGATCGTAATGGGACCCTTCCTTGGGCAGATCGGCCGGCGACAGATTAATAGTGATCCGCTTGGGCGGCAGCGAAAGACCCATTGCAGCCAGCGCACTTTGCACCAGCTCGCGGCTTTCACCGACGGCCTTGTCCGCCAAACCGACAATATTGAAGCGCGGCAGACCCGGGGCGACTTGGCATTGCACCTCCACAGCGCGCGCTTCCAGCCCGAGATAGGCCACCGTACGGACCAGTGCGACCACGAATTACCCCCTATTTGTTCCTAGAGCTTTCTAAGGCAATGCTCGCCAGAGTCGAGCGGTAAGTCGCTGAAATCTTGCGCAGCCTGGCGCGTCAACCAAATCGCAACCATCCCGGGTAGCAAAGTGGCAAGGGCTCTGCGTCCAAGATGCCTGAATGCGTAGTCTGATCGCCCTGTTTATTGCTCTCGCCACGTTGCTGGCCGCGGCTGCCCCCACGCTGGCAAACGCGCAGGTCTTGTCGGTCGAGACCTATATCGAGCAATGGGATCCCGCGGCGCAGCAATGGGTGCGGGTCGGGCAAAGTGGCGACACGCACGATGCGCCCACGGCCGAGCGCTTCCTTTCCGCTCATGCCAAACCCGAAATCAAAGCAATCGCCGCCTATGGCCCATTTCGCGTGCATGATCAGAACCGCGCCGCGCTGGTTGGCGTGACCGATGGTGCGACACCGCGACAATTCGCTGCCATGCTGCGCGATTTTCCGGAAATAACGACGCTGGAAATGGTCGAGTGCCCCGGGACCGACGATGACCGCGCGAATATGACGCTGGGCCGGATGATCCGCGCTGGCGGTATCTCCACCCATGTGCCGGCGCATGGTTCGGTCCGCTCTGGCGCGGTGGAAGTTTTTCTGGCTGGGGCAAATCGGCAAATTGATGATGGCGCAGAGTTTGCCGTGCATTCCTGGCTGGATGACAATGGGCGCGAGCCGCACCACTTCGCTGCCGATTCGCCGGAAAACCGCGTCTATCTCGACTATTATACCGAAATGGGTATGTCCAAGGCCGATGCGCGCGAATTTTACGATATGACCAATTCGGTGGCGCACACCAATGCAAAATGGCTGACAGCGCAGGATATGCGTACGTGGATCGGCCAAAATGCAGACACTGTAACTACGCAATTGCCAGCGGCAGAACTGACCGAAAACCAGCCCTTTCCGGCAATTGCTTATCTTGACTTGGGTGGCAGCTTCCCCTAATCGGCGCGCTGCTAGAGGCGACCTGCAAATGCAGGCGGCCCATTTTATTTAATTGAGGTTATCATGAAGCGGACTTTTCAGCCCAGCAATCTCGTGCGCGCCCGTCGCCACGGTTTCTTCGCCCGCAAGGCAACGCCAGGTGGCCGGAAAATTCTCCGCTCGCGCCGCGCTCAAGGCCGCAAAAAACTTTCTGCCTGAGGCTGACGGCGTCGAGAAGGGCGGGGAAGCTCCCCGTTCTGACGCATTTGCGGTGCTTACGCGCCGCGCAGACTTCCTTTCCGCAAACCGGGGCCTGCGCGTAGCACGTCCCGGTTTCGTTTTGCTGGCCCATCCCAATCAGGGGCAGGGCATGCGTTACGGCATTACCGTCACCAAGAAGATCGGCAATGCGGTGGTCCGCAACCGGATGAAGCGCCGCTTCCGCGAATTGTTGCATGATGCTTTGCCCGGGGAAGGGCTGGCGGATCATGACCATGTGCTGATCGGCCGCGAAGGCGGGATCGAACGGGACTTTACCAGACTGCGGCAAGAGTTGACGCGTGCCTTGGCCAAGGCAAATGCGGGCGAGGGCGATCCTCCGCGCAAACGGTCCGGGGGGCGCTTTGGCAAGAACCGCGGTAAAAATGTACGTAACAAGGCCAAATGAAGCAGATTTTGATCTGGATTGCCAAGGGTTGGCAGCTTGGCCCGTCGCGCGTTTTGCCGCCTTCGTGCCGCTTTGCTCCGTCCTGCAGCGAATATGCAATTCAGGCCTTGGGAAAATATGGCGCGATCAAGGGTGGATGGATGGCCACTAAGCGTATATTGCGCTGCCATCCTTGGGGGGGACATGGGTACGATCCGGTACCTTGAACCGCCCCCGATTTTGAATTCAATCTAGACTTACGGGATCCGATATTTTGGACAATCAGCGCAATCTTCTGGTCGCCGTAGTGCTGTGCGGCTTGCTTCTTCTTGGCTGGGACGCCGGGATGAACTGGTTTTATCCGCAGCCCGCGCCCACCACGCAATCGGCCAGGGTCGACGCGGTATCCGATGCGGCAACGCCCGGGTCTGCGCCTACACCGGGTCAACGCACGCGCGAAGGCGGGCTGACCGATCCCATCGCGATCGAGGAAGAGCGCGCCGATCTGGTCACGGCATTGGCCGCACCAGCACGGGTCAAGATCGATTCGCCTGAAGTACTCGGTTCGGTCAATCTGGTGGGCGCGCGGATCGACGATATTACGCTCAAAACGCACCGCCAGACGGTGAAGAAGGATAGCGGCCCGGTCCGTCTGTTCTCGCCCCAGGGCACTCCCGCGCAGCAATTCGCGCAGTTTGGCTGGGTTGGACAAGGCGTTACAGTTCCCGATGCCAAGACAGTGTGGCAGGCCAGTGCTGGCCCGCTCAGCCAGGACAATCCGGTTACGCTCAGCTGGGCCAATGGCGAGGGCCAGCAGTTTCAGATCGCGCTGGCGATCGACGACCATTACATGATCACGGCCAAGCAGTCGGTCTCCAACACCGGCGCCGCGCCGATTGTTGTGCGTCCGTTCGCCACGATCAACCGCACCAGCGCGACCGCCAGCAGCGACACCTGGAACGTCCATTCGGGCCCGATCGGTGCGTTCGGCGATACAGTGACATTCGGCAATGATTACGACGATGTTGCCGAAGTAGGCACGGTTACGCCTGAAGGCCGGACTGGCTGGCTCGGCTTCACCGATATTTATTGGCTGACTGCGCTGATCCCGGAAAAAGGCAGCGATCCGGCTTCGGATTTCCGCGCGCTGGGCAAAGACGTATTCCGCGCCGACATGATCTATCAGCCGGTCACCGTCCCGGCAGGCAAGCAAATCAGCCGCACCACACGCTTGTTTGCCGGAGCGAAGGAAACCTCCGTTCTGGATACCTATGAAGATACCGGGGTCGCCAAGTTTGGCTATTCCATCGATTGGGGCTGGTTCGCGTGGTTTGAAAAGCCGATTTTCTGGCTGTTAAGCAAATTATTCAGTCTGGTCGGCAATTTTGGCGTCGCGATTATCCTTTTGACCGTGATCATTCGCGGCGCGATGTTCCCGATTGCGCAGAAGGGCTTCGCCTCGATGGCATCGATGAAGGCCATCCAGCCCAAGATGAAGGCGCTGCAGGAACGGCATAAGGACGATAAGCCGAAACAGCAGCAGGAAATCATGGCGCTGTACAAGAAGGAAGGCGTCAACCCGCTGGCGGGCTGTCTGCCCATGCTGATCCAAATCCCGATCTTCTTCGCGCTGTATAAAACGCTGATCCTGACCATTGAAATGCGGCATCAGCCGTTCATCCTGTGGATCAAGGATTTGTCCGCGCCCGATCCGGCGATGATCCTAAATCTGTACGGCTTGCTGCGGTTCACCCCGCCCAGCTTCCTTGGAATTGGCGTGCTGGCGGTGTTGCTCGGCCTGACCATGTGGATGACGTTCAAGCTGAACCCGGCTGCGATGGATCCGATGCAGCAGCAGATCTTCAACATCATGCCGTGGATGCTGATGTTCGTGATGGCGCCATTTGCTGCCGGACTGCTGGTGTACTGGGTCACCTCCAACATTCTTACGCTGGCGCAGCAGTCTTATCTGTATTCAAAGCATCCGCAATTGCGGGCGCAAGCGGACAAGGACAAGGAAGACGCCGCCTTGGCCAAGACCCGCGATGAGAAGCAGGGCAAGACATGAGCCTGCCCGATCACAGCGGTCCGGACGATGGCGTGCCTGACTTCAGCGCGCCAGAAGACACTGCCGCAACCGAGCGCGAGCGGGAATTGCTCGCCCGGAGAGCGGCCAAGCTGTTTTCCGGGCGGGTGGATTTTCTGCTGTCCGCGCCGCAGCTGAAATTCCTGCCCGAACC
>JBBKWK010000178.1:0-7414 GCA_037968915.1 Pontixanthobacter sp. | reverse complement strand
CCCGGCCTGACTGTGCTGGAGGAAATCGCCCGCCAGTTCAGCGATGATATCTGGGTGTGCGCGCCGAGCGAGGAGCAATCCGGCGCTGGACATTCCCTGACACTGAACCAGCCGGTGCGATTGCAGAAGCATGGCGAGCGCCGCTTCTCAGTCACCGGGACGCCCACAGATTCGGTCACACTGGGTCTGCGCAAAGTGATCGATGCGGCGCCCGACGTGATCCTGTCAGGCGTCAACCACGGGGCCAATCTGGGTGACGACGTCACCTATTCCGGCACTGTATCCGCCGCCATCGAAGGTGCGCTTGCCGGAGTGCGGTCGATTGCGTTCAGCCAGGTTTATTCGCGCGAATGGCATGGCAAGCAGGCGTTCGACACCGCCCGCGAATGGGGCGCGAAAGTGCTCGCTCCGCTGCTCGATACGCCGCTGCCATCGCGCACGTTGATCAATGTCAACTTTCCCGCACTGCCGCCCGAAAAGGTCAAGGGAATCCGCGCCGTACGGCAGGGTTTTCACGACTATTCGCGGGGAAATGTGGTCGAAGGGCGTGACCCGCGCGGTCATACATACTATTGGTTCGGCTTGGATGCGATCGAGCACACGCTGGATCATGGCACCGATCTGGAGGCGATTGATGAAGGCTATATCTCAGTGACGCCGCTTCACCTCGATCTCACGCATCACGCATCGCTGGGCAATATTGCCGATCGGTTTTCTACATGATGCGGCATTTTCGGTTGTTCGCGCTGGCACTGCTCGCCCCCCTGCTGATCGCCGCGGGCGATCCGAGTACGGAGACCGAACATGTTGTGGGTGAAGGCGAAACGCTGGGCGGTATCGCCAATCGCGCCGGAGTTCCGCTAATCGCGATTGCCGAGGCGAACGGGCTCGCCCAGCCATACGAAGTACGGCAAGGCCAGAAACTGCGCATTCCGCGCCAGCTTGTACATGTGGTCAAAGGCGGCGATACCGGATTGGGAATTGCCAATCGTTATGGTGTGCCGCTGGCTGATATCGCGGTCGCGAACGGGTTGGCTGCGCCCTATAATTTGCGCAAGGGTCAGCGGTTGATCATTCCTGCGGTGATGGACGCTGCGATGCCGATCGCCCCAACGCCTACCACGCCCTATTTCCGCTATCCTCATGATGGCAAGGTCTTGCTCGGCTATTCCATGCGTCCGGACGGTGGCGGTCATGACGGGATCGATTTTGCCGCCAATGTCGGCGACATGGTCCGCGCTTCAGCGTCTGGCACAGTCATCTTTGCCGGGGCCGAACCCGAACGGTTCGGGCGAATGGTGGTGATTGACCACGGAAATGGCTGGCACAGCGTATATGGTCATCTCGCCCGAATAACTGTGGCCCAAGGCGAGGTCGTCAAGGGCGGCGAACGGATTGGCATTGCCGGGGATGCTGGTGCTGCCACGCGAGTAGAGCTTCATTTTGAAATTCGCCAGAACGAAGTTCCGGTCAATCCAGCTTCCAAATTACCAGAACTCAAACCTTCAGCGAAAAGCCGCTGATCGCCGTGAGCTTAAAGCCCCAACTCCTGCCCGCCCGCAAAAAGAAGCCTAAGAATCGCGGCCCACTATTCCAGCCGCTGCGCCGTGCCGTCAAAATTCCCGTGTGGGGCGATTTGGGCCTGCGGATTGGCATGGCACTGCTGCTGATATCCATCGTGATCCTGATTCACTGGTGGGATCGCAACGGTTTGGTTGATAATCTGGACGGAGAGGTCAGCTTTACCGACATCGTCTATTTCACAATGATTTCCATCACCACTACCGGCTTCGGCGATATTGCCCCGATCAGCGACCGGGCCAGAATGGTGGAAGCGATAATCGTGACCCCGATCCGCTTCGCCGTATTTTTCATTTTCGTAGGCACCGGCGATAATTTCATCAACAAACGCTGCTGGGAGAATTTCCGCATGGCCCGCATCCAGGAACAGCTATCGAACCACATCGTGGTCCTCGGCTACGGCGTCAGCGGATCGGAATCAGTCAACGAGTTGATCGAGCGCGGCACCGACCCGCGTGATATCGTGGTAATTGATCCTGACGAAGAAAATCTGATGGATGCCGAGGCGATGGGCTGCAATGTGATGGCTGGCGACGCCACACGGGACGATACCCTGAACGCTGTGCGAATAACCGAGGCGCAGACCGTGCTGGTATCCGCCGGGCGCGACGATACTTCGATCTTGATCGTACTGACTGTACGACATCTGGCGCCCGAAGTACCGATCAGCGTGGTGGTGCGCGCCGAAGACAACGAATTCCTCGCCCGTCAGGCAGGCGCCAACAATGTGATCAACCCGGTACGCTTTACCGGCTTGCTGCTCGCAGGCTCCGCCAAAGGCGCGCATATCGCCGATTATCTGGCCGATCTGGCATCGGTGAGCGGCCGCGTGCAATTGATCGAACGCGAGGTTCTACCGGAAGAATGCGGCTCTCCTATCAGCGAGCTCAAGAGCGGCGGCCGCGGCCTGCGCGTATATCGCGACGGGGTCGCGCTCGGGTTCTGGGAAGATGCATGCCAGGACCTGCAGGCAGGCGACATCGTGGTCGAAATCATCCCGACCGATAACGGCAAAGGCGAAAGCGGTTGATCCACCGGGATAACCGCAGACGCTAAGCATTTGTCAGCCTAGGGCGGCGTGGACAGCCCCCATGGCGATGTAAAACAGCAGCCAATAGCCAGCATCGATGAAAAACAACGCCTTGCTCTTTTGCGAGAACAGGTAATTCGTGCCGATTGCAGGCACGATAAAGCCAAGTGCGACACCAAATGCAGTCATCACCTTGGCAAAAAACGACATTTCGTAACCGTATGAAGCGAAAGTATGCGCAAGGGTCCAGCTGCCGAGCAGAGAAAAGGCAAATGCCCCGCCGTAGATCAAGCCCATATTGCCGCCCTTGATCTGGTCTTCAGTCAGGCCAACCGCGCCCATCCAGCGCTTACCCATGATCGGGCCATACCACAGCCCGCCCACCAAAAAGCCGCAAACCGCCGCCAGCACAATCGCCAGCCAATTTACATCAAACATCGAAATCCCCATCCAACTGTTGCATCCCTATGTCTGGCAATATCGCAAATTGGGTGTGGTTTGAAGGGCGCAGCGCACGCAATCGCCGCGATAGAGATATTTGGAAGCGTTCGTTAGATGATTGCCAAGGCTTTCATTCGGCTGGAATTATGCCGACGCGCTTACAATCAACTGAAGCACACAAACACTGCCCCCATCGCGGCCATACCGAAGATGAAGTGACCAGCGTCGATCAGGAATAATTTCAGCGATTTGCGCTGGTAGAGATAATTGATTCCCACTGCCGGCGTCATGACGGTTGCGCCAAAGCCAAGAGCCATCATCATTATCACATGCGGCGAAGGCTGTGTGCGAGCAAGAAGGTGCGCGAACATCACTGCAATCAAAACTTCAAACAAGTAGGTTAGCACGAGCAGTTTGGGCAGGCTGGTGCCTTGCATCATCGCTTCTGTCACGCCGGATTCGCGCTGCCAGGCCTTGCTAAACAGCAAACTGTACCAGATCGCGCCGACAACAAAGAAAGCCAGCGCACCAAGAAACACCGCCAACAGATTGATATTGCCCATCATAATTCTCCCACCCGTCAAACGCCAAGTCTCGGCTATAGCGCGGCGCGCGCTTCGGGTGTAGAGGGCGCGGCAATCATGAACACTGCAACAACAATTTCGGACCAGAAAAAGGTCGGTATGGTCAGCCTTGGCTGTCCCAAGGCTCTCGTCGATTCCGAGCGTATCCTCACCCGGCTCCGCGCTGATGGTTATGCGATGAGCCCCGATTATGCGGGGGCCGACGTGGTGCTGGTCAACACCTGCGGCTTTCTCGACAGCGCCAAGGAAGAAAGCCTTGCCGCGATTGGCGAGGCGATTGCTGAAAATGGCCGCGTCATCGTGACCGGCTGTATGGGCGACGAAGCCGATGCAATCCGCGCTGCCCACCCGCGCGTGCTCGCCGTCACCGGCGCGCATCAATATGAAGATGTGGTCGCGGCAGTTCATGAGGCCGCGCCTCCCGGTCAGGGCCCCTATGTCGATCTGATTCCGCAACCCGACGTGAAGCTGACCCCGCGGCATTACAGCTATCTGAAGATCTCCGAAGGCTGCAATCACAGTTGTTCGTTCTGCATTATCCCCGATTTGCGCGGAAAATTGGCCAGCCGCCGGATTGATGCCGTGCTGCGCGAAGCGGAAAAACTGGTCGCGGCGGGCACCAGGGAATTGCTGGTGATTTCGCAGGATACCAGCGCTTATGGGGTCGATACACGTCATGACGTGCGCCAGTGGAAGGGCCGTGAGGTCCGGGCACATATGACCGATCTCGCCCGCGAATTTGGACAATTGCGTACGCCCGAGGGTCTGACGCCGTGGACCCGATTACACTATGTCTATCCCTATCCACATGTCGATGCGGTGATCCCGCTGATGGCGGAAGGGCTGCTGACGCCCTATCTCGATATCCCGTTCCAGCATGCGGCTCCTTCAGTGCTCAAACGTATGAAACGTCCCGCCAATGAAGCCAAGGTGCTCGAACGGCTGAAAAACTGGCGCGACATCTGCCCGGACATCGCAGTGCGTTCCAGCTTCGTGGTTGGATTCCCGGGCGAAACCGAGGATGATTTCAACTATCTGGTCGATTGGCTGGAAGAGGCGCAATTGGACCGCGTCGGCGCGTTCCGCTTCGAACCGGTTGCGGGGGCCCAGGCCAATTCCTTGCCGGACCATGTTCCGGAAGAAATCAAGGAAGAGCGCTATGCCCGGTTGATGGAAGTTACCGCACGGATCAGCGCCGCGAAGCTGGAAGCCAAGATCGGCCGCACCCTGCCCGTCATCATCGATGAAGTGGGCGAGCCGGACGAAGACGGTGACATTGGCGCAACCGGCCGCAGCCAAGCTGATGCGCCCGAAATCGACGGGAATGTTTTCCTGCGCAACGTGCCCGTCAATCTTGCGTCTGGCGACATCGTGCAGGCCGAGGTTGAAGATGCCGACGCGCATGATTTGTTCGGGGTAATTGTTTGACGCTGAGAAACCCCGGCACAATTTGCCCTGCCAAGCATTCAACACCCATGACTGTTTCCATTTCTGTTCGCCTGTCGTTCGAACTCGAAGAACCGACCGACACCCTTCTCCAATTCGAAGCTGCAGCCATCCCTGAGCAGCGGATTATCTCGGCAGAGACCAAACTTGGCCGTTCGGATCATTGTGCCCGCGTCCCTGCGCAGGACGATATTGGCGAGCGGTTGATGCTGCGGACCAGCGGTAATTATGCGATCGATTACGACGCGCAGGTCGAGGTCAATCGCCATATTCCCGAACTACAGTCGCTCGGCCAGTTAAGTCCACATGAACTGCCAGGCGAGACCATCCAGTACCTGTTTGATTCGCGGTATTGTCAGGCCAACAAATTCCAGTCCTTCGTGCATTCCGAATTTGGTGATTTGTCCGGCGGCGCGCAGATCGCGGCAATGCGCGATTGGATCAAAGAACATTTCACCTATACGCCGGGCAGCTCAAATGCAGACACTACGGCCCTTGACACCTTTATCGAGCAGCGCGGGGTGTGCCGCGACTATACCCATGTGATGGTCACACTGGCCCGGGCCGCAGGGATCCCTGCGCGCTATTGCAGCGTATATGCGCCCGGTGTCGAACCGCCTGACTTCCACGCAGTTGCGGAGGTTTTTCTGGCGGATCCGGGCGACGGCCCCGGTGTCAGGGCAGGCACCTGGCAATTGATAGACGCCACCGGCATGGCAAATGCACAGGAAATGGTGAAGATCGGCGTGGGCCGCGATGCCGCCGACGTCAGCTTCATGACTACCTTCGGTACGGCCAATTTGACCTATAAAGAAGTCAATGTGACCACTTCATAGGCGGCTGGCGAATTTCCGTGCATTCGTATTTGCACGCCGCCACTCGTGACATTGTCTGCGCATGCGCATAGCCATTATCCCAAGCTGGAAAGGTCCAGTTTCTGCAAGGATGATGCGCGCATGAAATTCACCGCCGACCGCTTGCTCTTGTTTGGTGCAACTGGTGATCTGTCTCAGCGAATGTTGCTCCCCTCGCTTTGCGCGCTTGATGCCGACGGTTTGCTCGGCCCGGATGTGCGGATAATCGGCACAGCCCGTTCGGAATTAAGCGATAGTGCGTTTCGCAGCTTCGCCCGCGAGGCATTGGAGAAATTTTTGCCTGCCGATCGGCGCGGTTCAATGGCGAGTTTTCTTAACCGGCTGAGTTACCAGACGCTGGACGCCACCACGCTGGAGGGGTTTGACGATCTGGCGAAAAAAGTCGGCAAGCCTGCTGATGGGGCAGACCACGGGCTGGCAATTTTTCTGTCCACCGCGCCCAGCCTGTTCGAACCGACCATCGCCGGATTACGCCATGCGGGTCTGACAACAGGCAACGTGCGGATAGGCCTCGAAAAGCCGCTGGGTACCGATCTTGGCACGTCTTGCGAGATCAACGATGCGGTCGCCTCGGCCTTTACCGAGGACCGGATATTCCGGATCGATCATTACCTCGGCAAGGAAACGGTCCAGAACCTGCTCGCCTTGCGTTTTGCCAATATCCTGTTCGAACCGCTGTGGAATGCCGCGCATGTCGAGCATGTCCAGATAACCGTGGCTGAAACCGTCGGGCTGGAAGGCCGCGTCGCCTTTTACGACGATGCCGGAGCAATCCGCGATATGGTGCAGAACCATATGCTACAATTACTCGCGCTGGTGGCAATGGAACCACCGGGCAATTTCGATGCAACGTCAGTGCGCGATGAAAAGGTCAAAGTGCTTCGGTCCCTGCGCACAGTGTCGGACAATGAAACTGTAACCGGTCAATATCGCGCCGGTGCAATCGGCGGTCAGGCAGTGCCCGGCTATGATGATGAATTGGGTAAGGATTCCTCCACCGAAACCTTCGTCGCAATCAAGGCGCATGTCGATAATTGGCGCTGGAAAGGCGTCCCGTTCTATTTGCGTACCGGCAAACGCCTTCCCCGCCGGGTAACTGAAATTGTCATCCAGTTTCGCTGCGTTCCGCATTCGATCTTCGCAGACAAGGGCGCCAAGATGGTCGCCAATCGGTTGGTAATCGGCATCCAGCCTGAAGAAAATATCAGCTTGTCACTGATGGCCAAAGTGCCGGGGCTGGACCGTGAGGGCATCCGCCTGCGCTCCGTTCCGCTGGATATTGCGATGCCCGATGCCTTCACCGGAACGCACCGGCGGATCGCCTACGAACGCCTGCTGCTTGACTTGATTGAAGGCGATCAGACGCTGTTCGTCAGGCGGGACGAGGTTGAGGCGCAATGGGAATGGATCGACGCGATCCGCGCACTGTGGGCAGCGCAGGGGCTGGATCCGAAGAC
>JBBKWK010000177.1:0-6807 GCA_037968915.1 Pontixanthobacter sp. | reverse complement strand
TGCCTGAGATCAGCGGTTAGAACCGCCAGGCCCTCAATGATCTTCAAATCTGGATGATAGTTTCAGTTCTTACTATGCCCTGTTTGTGCAATAGCCCGATGCACTTGTCAAAGCCGGTTGGTGCTTTTCAATTCGCTGTTGCGTTAATCCCACAGTCATTGTGGCGATCCCGAACACCCCCCTCTTTGGGAGGGATGTTTCGCTGGAGGCCTTAAAGTTCGGTTGGCCAGCAACCTGCCTCTATAATCAGGAAGCCTCCGCCAAGGGCGTGGGGTACAGCAACGCCCCCGTGGGAATTACTGAACGCGTTTGCCTTTGACGCCAATTTGTCCGTTGATACGGATAAAATATGTGCCCAACGAGGCCTTCTTGAACGTCACTTTGTCGCCAGTTTTTGGCAATGTTAGCCGCATCGGCGCGTTATTCACCTGCCACCAGCCGCCATCCTCGATCGCAAAGATGAAAGCGTCGCTCTGCAGCCTGCGTACTGATGTGACGACCGAATCCAATTCATCGAGTTCATCGTCACTGCCCTTACCTGCTTGAAACAGGCCAATATCAGGCAGGGAAAAGCCGAACAGTCGGCGGCGGGTCTGTTTGACGGCCTCTTTATCGACTATCTGCAGATCGCCCTGATCGCTGGCCGTCAACATCTCGCCCACGGCACGATCGTAACATAAAAGGCGCTGGGATGCGTCGGGCAGGGCCTGACAGCCTTTCAGCGCCTGCAGATAATCAGGGGCTGCATCATCCTGTGCCAGCACGGGAGCGGAAATCGCCGCAAGGCTCACAGCAAGTAATGTGATTATCCGCATCGAAAGTATTCCTCATTGTATCGCGCCCCCGGAAAGGAGCATTATGGCGCGAGTATCTGGCATAAACTTACCGCCGATCCAACTGTCACTGGAATGCCACAGTCGAACAGATTGCGATCCAATTGGCTCCAGCCCGATTGAATTCATATCCTACCTTGGCCTAAGCGCGGCGAATTCGAACATGGGTTCGGAGTTTTTTACCGTTTAATTTGCGGCCTGGTTCGGTCGCATTAATTAGGGGATTGGCATGTCCAACCGTTTTACTAAAGCTTCGCTTCTGGCAGGCACATTCATGGCCGGCGCTATGCTGGCCACGCCAGCACTAGCGCAATCGACCTCTGCTGATCAGGCAGACGCAATGGAAGCAGCGCCTGTTCCAGACGAAGGCAATTTCATTGTTGTTACCGGTTCGCGCATCCAGCGCAACACCGCGACCGCCGCGCCTATCGCCGTAGTCGATGATGCCGAATTCAAGCTTTCGGGCACGGTCAACGTTGAAAATGTGATCAACTCCCTCCCGCAGGTTGTTCCGGGCTTCACGTCCAATTCGAACAATCCCGGCACCGGCACGGCTACCCTTGATCTTCGCGGTCTCGGCTCAGCGCGGACGATGGTGTTGGTCAATGGCCGCCGCTGGATGTTCTACGATACCAGCCAGGTTGTCGATCTTAACACGATCCCTGCCTTCCTGCTCGATTCCGTCGATGTGGTGACCGGCGGTGCTTCCGCTGTTTACGGTTCGGACGCGCTGGCCGGTGTGGTCAACTTCCGCCTTAAGCAGGTCGAAGGCGTGGAAATGGGCGCTCAATATTCGCTTACAGACGCAGGCGATGGTGCACGTTTCAACGTGTTCGGCGCACTTGGTACGGCTTTCGATGATGGCCGCGGCAGCGCGACTGTCTACGCTGAATATTATAAGCGTAAGCCAATTTTCCAGGGCGATCGCGGATTCTCTGAATTCGCTCTTGGCGCCGAAACCGGCGGCGATCCTCTGCAGAAGTTCGGTTCTTCGACCTTGCCTAGCGGCGTATTACGTTATTTCGGCGGCGCACAGGGCACCGGTCCACAACGTTTGCGCGACAATCCAAATACACCTGTTGTAGAACCGACAGATAACGGTATTGGAGCATTTGCGAACAACAATGCTGTTGTGTTCGATACGCCGGCCACATTCCGGCCTCGCGCTGGCGATACCTACAACTATGCGCCAGCCAACTATCTGCAGATTCCGCAAGAACGATATCTGCTTGGTGGTTTTGCCGATTATGAATTCAGTGACGGTCACGAATTCTATACGGAAGTCTCCTACGTCAATAACCGTGTTGCCCAGGAATTGGCGGCGACCCCGGTTACTGGCAACTTCAATCTGAACCTCGCAACGGTACGGCCTTTCCTGAGCGCCGCTTCGTTCAATACGCTGCAGACGATTGACCAAACCGAGACGCAGCGTAATCTCGCGAACGGCGATGCTGATGATCCAGGTGTGGTAAATACCTTCGTACAACGTCGTACTGTCGAAACGGGTTCGCGTAACAGTCTTGACGAACGTAATGCGTTCCGTGTGCTCGGCGGTGTTCGTGGCGGGATTACCGATACGGTCAATTACGATGCCTATTACCTCTATTCCCGTACGCGTAATGCGAACGTGCAGCAGGGCAATATTTCGCGTTCGGCCTTTCAGGCTGGTCTCGACGGCACCGGAACGGCGATCAACATTTTCGGCCCCAACACTCTGACACCAGCAATGGTTGATGCCATTTCGATCCAGGCGCAGAATGGTGACATTTCGATCCAGCAGGTCGCTAGTGGGGTAATCTCCGGTACGTTCGGTGATTACGCAATTGGCGATGCTCAGCCGATCGGATTTGCTATCGGTACTGAATATCGCAAGGTCGGGTCGGAATTTATTCCTGATACCGCGCTTGCTTCGGGCGATGTCATCGGTTTCAATGCCGGTGAAGCGACCGAAGGTAGCTACAACGTCAAGGAAGTGTTTGCTGAGCTTAACGTTCCGATTGAATTCGGTTCAGCACGTATCGACCTGACCGGTGCCGGACGTTATTCCGATTACTCGCTTGAAGCAGTTGGCGGCGTGTGGACCTATGCTGGCGGCGTTGAATTCGCACCAATCCCGGATATCACTCTTCGCGGTCAGTATCAGCGTGCAGTTCGTGCTCCTAACGTGGGCGAATTGTTCGGTGGTCGTTCGATTGGTTTCCCTGGCGCAACCGATCCTTGTTCGCAGACTTCGGCTTCGACTGATGCGACCATTCGTGCCTTGTGTATCGCAACCGGTGTTCCAGCGACCACGGTTGGAACTTCTGCTGTTCAGATAAACACCCAGATCCCGGCAATTTTCGGTGGCAACCCTAATTTGCAGGAAGAAACGTCTGACAGCTACACTGCTGGTGTTATCTTGCAGCCGCGGTTCATTCCTGGTTTGACAATCACTGCCGATTATTTCAACATCACTGTTGAAGGCGCGATCGCTACTTTCGGTGGCGGTTTGAACAATGCATTGAACACCTGTTACAATGTTGTTCAGAGCATCAGTGCCCCGGAATGTCAGATCTTCGCCAATGGTGCACGTAACAATGCCGGTATCATTGATGTGAGCAATCCGCC
Source organism: Pontixanthobacter sp. (assembly GCA_037968915.1). GTDB lineage: Bacteria > Pseudomonadota > Alphaproteobacteria > Sphingomonadales > Sphingomonadaceae > Allopontixanthobacter. The sequence continues at coordinate 3,367 of JBBKWK010000177.1, read as the reverse complement.
TCTGTTGATCCAGGCAAACACTGCGAGCCTTGAAACTTCGGGTATCGATGTTGAACTCAACTACACGATGACCATCCCGTTCTCCCTGCTGACTGATACGGGTGAACAACGTCTCGGCCTGAACTTCCTGGGAACATGGACGGACAAGTTTGATAGTACGCCCGCCCTTGGGTTGCCGACGAACGAATGTGCGGGCCGGTTCGGTAACACCTGCGGTAGTCCAATTCCTAAGTACAAATGGACAAGCCGTGCTTCGTTCATGGACGGCCCAATGACGACATCTATCCGCTGGCGTCACCTTGGTGCCGTTCGTGATGATGACGACTCAACGGATTACACCGCGTTCAACGGTGTTGAGCGTATCGATGCTTACGACTTGATCGATCTGACCTTGGCGTTTGACATCAACGAGAATGCGACCTTCACCTTCGGTGTGAATAATGTGTTCAATACGCTTCCGTTCACGCCAAGCTTCAACGGAAATATTGTTGATGGCCGAGACAACAACCTGCTGCTTGGTGATAACCAGGAACAGGCCAATACCTACCCGAGCATTTATGATGTGATCGGTCGGGACTTCTTCGCATCGGTTGCGTTCAAGTTCTAAGATATCCAGTCTGCGAAAGTAGATCGAAATTGGGGCGGCGAACCTTCGGGTTCGCCGCCCCTTTTCATTGGGCTTGATGGAAGTAGGAAATAGTCGCGGGGCGTTGTGGATTAGCCGTGCCTGCGTGCAGCTACGCGATAGCTGCAGTGCCGATCCCGTGCGGCCCCTAAAGTGTTCAGCGTGACTTAGTCAGAGTTCGGAAATCAGCGAAGGCAGGTCCATTGCTGGATTCCTGAATTGGCCGAATTTCATTCTGAATCAGTCCGCCAGCCTCGATTTCCCTAACGAAATAATCAACCGCCGCCGTTTGCGCACATGCGCCCTCGAGCGAGGTGATCCGGCCCAGTTCATTGTGGGCCTTCGCGGATATGCTATCGAGCAGCCGCGCGACGTTAGCTGGGTGATCGCGCATCCCTAGGACCAGCGTTTGACGAACTGCCTCGGCTATTTCCCATGCTGCCGAACCTTGCCCGTACAGCTTCGCACCTTCGTTAGGTGCAGCGGTAATCGTGGCAGGCACAGTAGCCAGCCCAGACACGCGCAAATGCAGACTTTTCTTCGCGAGATTGACCAGATCTCGTTCCTCCAACGCCCATCGGATTTGTGCGCGTCGGATCAGATTATGCGCCAGGATCGGTCCGTCCTGCCGGTGGGTCAACAAGCCGACTTTGCCGCCCGGTGCCAATACCCGGCAAATCTCGCTGGCAGCATCGGTAGCCGATCCATACTCGAACCCGAACTGGCTGATTACCGCAGCAAAGCGGCCATCGGGGAAGGGAAGTTCTTCCATCATGATTCCGCCGCGAACCTTCGTTCCCCGCGGAGGATCGGGCAATTGAGGAGCCATGTCTACGCCGAGCAGTTTGAGATCGCGGCGTACCTTGACCATCCAGCCCATCACTCTGCCATCACCAGTCGCGATATCCAGTACCCGCGCCGCGCGCGGCAGAGGCTTTGCAAATGCGTTCCAGATCTGTTGTTGAACCTGGTCGATACCACGCCATCCGGCCGGCAAGCATCCGCTGGCTTGTCCTTGCTTGCCGTTCTGGGACCAGAAATCCGCCCACGCGGTTTCGTGGTTGGCGCTCATTTCGGCTCGCTTTCTGAAAGTGCCACATCAAAGGCAACTGTCATGCGCCGTCCTGTGCTGAATGGTCTTGTGCCATGATACAATGTGCTGGGAAACAGCGCTAAATGTCCCGGTTTGGGTTCGATTATCCGCAGCGGTGGCAAGTCGAGCCTTATATCGGGAGGAGGGCGCCCAATTTCCAGCCAACCTTCCTGCGCATCCACATCACCAGTTTCTGGTAACTCCAGATAGAGCGCGCTTGAGACTAGGCCTTGCGGATGGATGTGCGAAGTGTGAAAATCTCCTCCCCCGTCCAACCTGACGGACCAGGAGCCGGCTATTTTCCAACCATCGTCTCGGTGGCGGAGCAGCGGATGCGCGATATCGGCAGTGGGCAAACCGGCACGATACGCCTCAATTGTCTCAAGTAGCGCCGCCTGCAATCTGCTAAACGCAGGCTCGATGCGATCAAATAACTTCCCCCGTGTCTGGGTTCCTCCGCGCAAGGACTGTCCCAAGGGCAGGGGAGAACTGTTATGAAAGGCATGGAGCAGCGGTGCGATATCCCGCAATATTTCATTTGCACCGTTCAATGGAAGCAAGCGTACCAATCCCGCTTGATCATGAAGCCACTGGGCCCTGTCGTCGTCCTTCAATCGCCAGATGATACCGAGCAAGGCGAAGGCAGAGATATTCCACTGCTCGGCTAATAATACCACATCAAGGAGATCCTCCGCCCGGTCCAACTCACCTCGCCTGATTCGGTGCCGCGCTTCTTGCAAATGCCTATCCGGACTGCCGAGATCCAAATTTGCGAAAATTGCCTCAGCCCGATCATCGTCTCCTGCGGAACCGGAATTAACTGCCTCCACCAAGGCAAAAGGTTCCATTTGGGGGAACTTGCGGCGGGCATCCGCGGCAATCTCCGCTGCCTCGGTAAAATGGTCGTTTCCCTCCAACAGGGCAATCCATGCGAACAGAATATTGGGGTCTTCAGGTACGCGCCGGACGGCATCAGCATAATGAGATGCAAATTCCGTTTCTCCCGCGCCCAGCTTCAATTGGGCGAGGAACCGCAAGCCTTCGGTCCATTGCGGTGCCTGCTCCACCAGCGCCTCGGTGATCTCCCGAGCGCTCTTCGTATCGCCGGCGACATCCAATGCCAGCGCCTTGCCCAACCACAGATCGGCATCGCCCTGATTGACGACCAGCGCTGCATCGAATCGCCGCGAGGCCGATGGATCGCCCTGCTCGATGGCTACTCGCGCGCGGCCATGCAAGGCGCGCGCATAGCCGGGTTCCAGCGTAATTGCCCGGTCGTACCACTTCGCGGCAAGTTCCAAATTACCCAAGGCACGTTCGACCGTGCCGCGGGCCGAGCAGTATTTGGGGTCATGCTGGCCCTCGTTTCCAACGGGTTGCAGGACCGCAATTGCCTGCCCGTGACGGCCCAACCGGGTTAGTGCAATAGCCCGGTTGAGAGTGAATTCCAGATTTGCCGGGACAAGCTCCGATGCCTGCATAAATTGCCGTTCTGCCAAATCGAAATCACCCACGCGCATGGCCAGGTTTGCGGCGCTGTTCGCCAAAGCGGCATCGTCGGGGAATTTTGCCAGGCCATCGGCGAAAATGCGTTTGGCAGTGTCCATGTCGCCGTCCCGCTCCGCTGCCATGGCGCGGCTGCGGCATTC
>JBBKWK010000176.1:0-5512 GCA_037968915.1 Pontixanthobacter sp. | reverse complement strand
TGCGCCTGCGCCGAGCGCTGGAAGAAATGGTAGTCCAAGGCGTAAATACTTCGATCCCGCTACATCAGGAATTGCTGAAGCAGGACGACATTCTGAACGGTGATTATTCGATCAAATGGTTGGAAGAATGGCTGGCAACGCGGGAGGGATAATTCCCGAGTTCCCGAATTCTATTGGATTGGCGGTTTATAGTCATCGCTGCGCAACGTGATAATGTAAGCCGCCAGAAGATCGCTATCTTCTTCCACAACTTCAAAATTCATTTTCTCGGGGAAATGGTGCGAATTTCTGAGGAATTCTGAGAGCGTGCCGGGCGTTAGCCCCTTGGCGTTGGCAATCATCTCAAACGTCGGTGACTGCGGATTGGGCGATATCTCGCTACTCTTGATCGCATGACAGCCGGAACAGAGCGCTTCCGACAAATCGAAACCCGCCTTGGCAGGGCCAATGAGCGCGTTTGCTGCCGTAGGGGCCGACGCGGGCGCTGACTTGGGGGCCGATGCCGTTTTCATTAGCGGCGTGGGCTGGCAGGCGGAGAGACAAAATGCGGCAAGAGCAATGACAAACGAATTATCCATGCGAGCTTGTTAGACCTGTTCGGCGGGTTACTGCAATGATGCGTGATGTGTTCAGGCATTTTTGGCTAACACTTAAGGACACGCTGTAATGGGATTGTCTAGCGACCAAGAAGCAGACTTTGGATCAGCCAGTCCTAACGCCGTTTTCGGCTTGCCAATACAAGGCAAGGGGTTAATGTTTCCGGGATGACCGAGCTGACCATCATTGATGGGTTGAAACAAATCATCAATTTACATCGTGCTCGGCGTTATCTTTCGAAGAACCGATTTAAGACCGCGAAAGTTCAAGTCGAGAAGGCTCTAGCATATGGTTGCCGAGCTGATGATTATTCACTCGCATTGGCTTTGAAGGCCTTTGTCCTGATTAAGGAAGGAGGGCAAGTGGATGAAGCTCGCATATGGCTAAATGAATGTATGAGTGCTCTCGGAGACGCTCGTAGAGCTGACGCCTCATATATTTCTGCGCACTGTCAAGCATGGCTAGCCATGTCGGACGAAACAATAGGATATGCAGAGATAATAGATGCCGCGTTAAATGCGAACGCAGCTAGGATACATGCTTCTGGATTTGCCAAAATGATATTGCCTCATTTCCCGATTGAGGAATTGATAAAGATATTTGGAAAGCGCGAACCAAAGCGTGAATCAACATTCTTATTCGACGGTTCAAATAGGGATTTAAAGGTGGAGGTTGGTTTCGATTTCTAATAGTCCGCTTCCCACCTGATAGCGGACATTCAGCCTCGTTGTGCGCTCCTAACTTCACGCCCCGCGTCATTGCCGCCAAGTTTGAATCTTGGCCACTCCTGAAACGGTGATTTTCTGCCAGAAATCTCGGGGTGGACATTGCCCACCCCGAACAAATTACAGACCATCAAGTCCCTTGCTGACCAGAATATTCACCGCCACGCGGCGGTTCTGTGCCTTGCCATAGGCGGTATCATTGCTTGCCAACGGGTCCGCCATGGCCATCCCGGTGGGTGTGAGCATGCGATATGGTTTCCAACTGCAGGCCTGCTGAAGATAATTGACGACGCTGCTGGCTCGCTTCTCGCTCAGCACCTGGTTGATATCCTGGCTTCCGGTTGAATCGGTGTATCCGACAACAAGCAGCAGCGCGTTATCAGTTGCCTCGGCTTCGCTTGCTGTGGCGCACAGATCAGCTTTGCCTTGCGGGGTCAGTGCCCACTTGCCAGTGTCGAAGTTCACGTTCGTTGTGCCTTTGATATTATACTGGTCAATGTCAGCCACGCGGCCGCGCAGCGCTTCTGTTGCTGCCGTTTGTTCTTCAAAGCCCTGGGCCGTACCAGTACGGATCATCGTCGCGGTCTTGAGGTCGTTGTTCCGAAGCTTGACTTGGCTCGCCACCAAATTGCCGCCCCAACGTACTGTCTTGACGGAAACCGGCAAGCCATTGAGTAGCGAATCTGCGGCAAGCTTACTCCGGCCAAGGCCTAGAAGGCCCTTGCTGGCCTTGATTTCGGTCCCCTCACTGATGAGGATCACAGTGCCGGCGCCATCTGCGCCCGTCACTTGCATCTTCTCGTCGCGGCGCGCGGAGATGAAGCCTTCGATTTCAGGCCCTTCTGCCAACTCGGACAGATCAGCCGGGGGCGTGCCATAAACGTTGATATCGGGTTGAGGCGGGTCCTGATCCTGCGCATACAAGCTACCCGGAGCGGCCATAGTTAGCATGGCCAGCAGAACTAGAACTCTGGGACTTTTGGAAATAACACTCATTTAGATACTCCTACAAACTTCACCAACCGGCCCTGCGTATTCGCAGCCTTGCGTCCGACCGCCCCCTGCTATGGCGTATCCGGTTGTCAAAAACCCCCTTCATCTCGGTATACATGGTGTGCGGCACAAATGCCGACTTTGAAAGCCATGAGCGCCCTAGGTGTTCGGGCCAACCTTTCTGGCACATGAACACTGCGGGCCACACCACCGTTAGTACGGGTAATCCGAGAGTACGTTGCGGCGAACCGTTTGAGACTGGACCGCACGAACGTGCGATTATGCGTCGATAGGCTTACAAAGTTAGGTTTGAGAGGCGTTGCCTCACCTGACAGCTAGTTTTCCGAACTGTGCTAAGCTGGGTTCGCAGACAGTGGTGAATGTCCACACTCCACCCAACTTTGAACATTCATCCCAACGGCACGCCGGGTTCATGTTTCGCTGTCCGGATTGTCAACGATGTTTTCACACTCGCCACATTCGGCGCAGGTGTCAGCTTGCTAGTCAGGAACTCCTGAAAGCTCTGCAAATCGCGGCTGACAATTTTCAGGATGAAGTCAATCTCGCCGTTCAACATATGGCATTCGCGCACTTCGGGTAGCTGTGCCATGTGCTCTTCGAATTCGCGCAGCGCACTTTCGGCCTGACTCTTCAGACTAACCATCGCAAACACCGTAATGGCGAATCCCAGATGCGAGGCATCCAGATCGGCGTGGTATCCGCGGATAACGCCTTCTTCTTCCAACGCACGGACGCGGCGCAGGCAGGGAGGCGCGGTCAAGCCGACACGGTGGGCCAATTCCACGTTGGTGACACGACCTTCATTCTGCAATTCGGCAAGCAATTTGCGGTCGATTTCATCAAGATTGGCCAATGCTTGCTTCCCCTATAGTCTGACAAGCGGATAATGCCGCATGCCGGTAATGAAAGCCGCTTCATAACCGGCCTCACGCTAATATTATTATTCCTGCCAGTAATTGTCCCGCTTTGCAACGCACTCGCCACTGGCATGTCCCGCCGCCGCGAAGATGGTAAGATACCGATAGTTGAAGATAGTGCTTGTCGAGGGGTGGCGGAATATCTCCGCGCCGGTCAACACCGCGTTTCCATTCGCACAAATTCCTTGCCGGAGAGTGTATGTTTTTCGATGACCGCCTTGCCACCGTACTGCGCCACCGCGCGACCGGCGAGCGTGCGGCAAGAACGCAATTTCGGCAATTGCTCGATCTACTCGGGAGCCGGCCCACCGTGCCTGCTGGACCCAAAGAACCCGGGAGACGGGATCAACAATTGCTGGCTTCTGCATGGCTTCGACTAGGAGCGCTGGGCGAAATGCTGCCAGCCAGCGAACGGGCCGCGATGATCCGCGATCCGGGCCTGCGGTTCCGCAACCCCGATCTGGCGGCGCATTTGGCGGAAGACGAACCCGATGTGGCAGTTGCCGCACTTGCGCGGGCGGAGCTATCTGATGCCGAATGGCAGGTTTTAATCCCGCAATTGCCGATCCGGGCTCGCGGTTTTCTGCGCCTTCGCCGCGATATGCCCGCCGGTTCGGCAACTTTGCTGGACAGGTTGGGCATCCACGACCGCGGATTGCCCTTACCAGGTGCAGAAGCCGCATCTGATAGTCTTTTGGGCAAACCGGATTTGCGCTCTCAGCCGAAGGCGGCCAATTTCGCCACCGTTGGGACTACGAAAACACCGGAAGACAGCGAGATCGGTGCGTTGGTCAAACGGATCGAGGCCTTTCGTCAAGCGCGCCAAACAGATCCGGCGAGTGGTACGCGCCCGCGCCAGTCGGCAGGCAAGAATGGCGCGGAACCGAATCATCCACGCCTGTCTGCGTTTGCATTCACCAGCGACGCAGAGGGACGGATCGATTGGGCGGAATCGTCAATTGCGCCGATGATCATCGGCAAACGTTTGGGCGATGAGGGTGTAATTCCGATTGCCTTTGCCCGGCACCAACCGCTCCGAAATTATTCCATGGTGCTTGAAGGTGCCCCGCTGATTTCGGGCGACTGGATCGTCGATGCCGCGCCGCGCTTTACTGTGCCAGGCGGCCGGTTTTACGGTTATGCTGGAAAATTTCGCCGCCCTGCGCGCAATGCGGTGTCAGACCAATCATCGGACAACAACGAAGCTGATCGCATTCGCGAATTATTGCATGAATTGCGCACCCCGGTGAATGCGATTCAGGGGTTTTCGGAAATCATCCAGCAGCAATTGTTTGGCTTCACTCCGCATGAATATCGCGCACTTGCCGCCAGCATCGCAGGGGACAGCGCGCGCATTCTGGCCGGTTTCGAGGAGTTGGACCGGCTTGCTCGGCTTGAAACAGGTGCGCTGGATCTGGAGGAAGGGTCTGCGGATTTGCGCGGCATGGTCAAACGGACATCCGCTCAACTGCAGGACGTACTTAAACCAAAAACCTCGGGCTTTTCGGTCGATCTGGGCGATGGACCGTGCTTGGTTACTTTGTCCGAAGGGGAATGCGAGGCGCTTGGATGGCGGCTGCTCGCAACGCTGGCCAGCTCCATCGGCGCAGGTGAACAGGTAAACCTGGCGCTGGTGCAGGACCTCGGTAAAGCTAGACTGACTTGTGATTTGCCTATCAGCCTAAGCACATCGGAGGATATTTTCGCGGCCAGCACGCGCGCCATCGGCGGTTCATTGAGCGCAGGTGTATTTGGTGCCGGCTTTGCACTTCGGTTGGTACGGGCGGAAGCGCGCGCAGCTGGCGGTGATCTGGTTCGAGTGGACAATGAGATATTGCTCTGCTTACCGCTTGCAAACACCGCCGAGGCCAATTCTACCGACATGGCCGGCAGCGCCTGATTGGCGTTGACAAAAGGGGTATGGTAATCTTTTCCGATTAGGGCGACTGGACAAAAGTTTACTATAACGGAGAGGCATTTTTACTTTGGAGCGGCCAATTTCCGATCCACCCGGCCAAGCTGCCATAGCGCGGTTCCGCCCCGATTGGGGGCAGCGCAGCCTGTTGACCGTCGATACCGAAGAGGAATTCGATTGGAGTGCACCGTTTACTCCGAACGAACACGGGCTCGATCATGTCGGGCGCTTGCAAAAATTCCAGCAATTTTGCGAGGGGATCAGGGTGTCTCCGGTCTATCTCATCGATTGGCCAGTGGCGAACTCCCCGCTGGCGGTTGAAATTCTCGGTGACGCGGTCAAAT
>JBBKWK010000175.1:0-5282 GCA_037968915.1 Pontixanthobacter sp. | reverse complement strand
AACGGCTCGCGATGTATATTCAGGGCGTCGACAAGGTGTACGACCTCGCGTTCAATCAGAACGGCGTTTCGTATGGTGAGGTGTTCCTTGAAAACGAAAAGCAGATGAGCACTTGGAATTTCGAAGTTGCGGAAACTGACGCACTGTTTGACCTGTTCAAAAAGGCTGTCGCAGAATGCCAGAATTGCCTGGCTGCCAAGTTGCCGATCCCTGCATATGAACAAGCGATCGAGGCGAGCCACATCTTCAACCTGCTGCAAGCGCGCGGCGTGATCAGCGTACAGGAACGCGCCAGCTACATGGGTCAGGTCCGCGATCTTGCACGCGGTTCGTGCGAGGCGTATATGGCTAAAAATGCCGATGCCTGGGCCGAGAAGTTTCCGGAGTGGAGCGCATGACCGACTTCCTCCTCGAACTCCGCAGTGAAGAAATCCCCGCGCGGATGCAGAAGGGCGCCCGCGCTGATCTGGAAAAGCTGTTCCGCGCCGAAATGGCTGCGGCGGGTGTCAGCGTTAGCGACATCACCGTCTGGTCCACCCCGCGCCGCCTTGCGCTGATCGCACGCGGCCTGCCGACACAGACCGAGGCTGTCAGCGAAGAGGCTAAAGGTCCGCCAGAAGGCGCTCCCGATCAGGCGATTGACGGTTTCTGCCGCAAGAACGGTGTGACCCGCGACAGCCTTGAACTGCGCGATGTGAAGGGCCGCATGACCTACTTTGCGGTCATCGAACAACCCGGCCGAGCGGTTGCCGATGTGCTGGCCGAAGCGATCCCGGCGATCATCCGCGCCTTCCCATGGCCTAAATCGATGCGCTGGGGCGCAGCCTCGATCAGTACCGAGAGTCTCAAATGGGTTCGCCCGCTGTCCGGCATCGTGGCGATCTTCGGCGATGCACTGGTGCCTTGCGAAGTTGACGGCGTGACGTCAGGCACCGCCACGATGGGCCACCGTTTCCACCATTCCGGCGAAATAACCGTTACCGGCGTCGACGATTACGCGGCCAAATTGCGCGCAGCCCACGTAATTGTGGACCAAGCCGAGCGCGAAGCCATCGTGCGCAGCGGCGCGGCCAAGGCTGCGGCCGATGCCGGTCTCGATCTGGTCGAGGATGAAGGTCTGGTGGTCGAAAACGCCGGCCTGACCGAATGGCCCGTCCCGTTGCTCGGCCGGTTCGAGGATGATTTCCTCGAGGTGCCGCCCGAAACCATCCAGTTGACCGCGCGGGTGAACCAGAAATACTTCGTCTGCGAGCAGGATGGCAAGCTCGCCAACGCCTTCATCTGCACCGCCAATATCGACGCTGCCGATGGCGGAGCGGCGATTGTCGACGGCAACCGCAAAGTCCTCGCCGCGCGTCTGTCCGATGCGCGGTTCTTTTGGGTTGTGGACCGGAAGAAGACGCTGGCCGAACACGCCAAGGGTCTGGAACGGATCACCTTCCACGAGAAACTGGGCACCGTGGCCGACAAGGCCCGACGGGTGGCGAAACTGGCCGAATGGCTCGCCAGCGAAGGCATTGTGCCGAATTGTGATCCGGCATTGGCGCGGCAGGCTGCGGAACTATGCAAAGCCGATCTCGTCACCGAAATGGTCGGCGAATTTCCTGAACTGCAAGGCCTGATGGGCGGCTATTACGGCCGCGCCGAGGGACTGCCCGACGCCGTAGCCGACGCCATCCGCGATCACTACAAGCCGGTCGGGCAGGGCGATGATGTGCCAACTGCTCCGGTGACGGTGGTGGTGAGTTTGGCGGATAAGTTAGATACCGTGTTCGCCTTTTTCGCATGGGACATTACTCCAACAGGCTCAAAAGATCCCTTCGCACTTCGACGTGCCGCTTTGGCAATTTTAAGTTTGCTCGATGCTAATGCGCTGAGATTGCCGTTAAAGACAGCAGTAGAATTTGCCTCTTGGAACTTCATCTATGGACGAGTTTTTGACGACCATGAATTTGGCACCGAGTTTATTGATCGTTTCTTTGACGTCGATGAGCTTGCCGACGATGATGGTTTCTCAGATTGGTTTGAAAAGTCTGAAGATGGCCTTTGGACACTGGCTCGCACCGACTGTGCCCGGTTAGCTGATATCTTACTCGATTTCTTCGCCGACCGCCTCAAGGTCCAACAACGCGGAGCAGGCGTCCGGCATGACCTGATCGACGCAGTCTTCGCCCTCGGAGGCGAGGATGATCTCGTCCGCCTGCTCGCCCGCGTTCATGCGCTGCAATCCTTCATGGTCACCGAAGACGGGACCAATCTCCTCGCTGGCTACAAACGAGCCGCCAATATCCTCAAGAAGGAAGACTGGCACGGCATCGAGGGCGAAATCGCGCATACGGGCGAGGAGGACCCGCTCGCACTGGTGGATGATCCCGACATGAGACCGGTGATCGAAGCCAAAATGGCCGAAAGGCATGCGAAACAACTGTCCTACACCCCCGAACCCGCAGAAAAGGCTCTGATCGACGCGCTGGCAGTAGCAGAGCCCAAAGCTGCCGCCGCCATCGAAGCAGAGGATTTCGCCGCCGCGATGGCTGCGCTCGCCAGTCTGCGCGCACCAATCGATGCATTCTTCGAAGAAGTGACGGTTAATGCCGACGAAGAAAACAAACGCGCGGCCCGGCTCGACTTGCTTGCGCAGTTCCGTGCTGCAGTGCACAACGTAGCCGATTTCTCGAAAATCGAAGGATAATTTTCCCAATGCAGACGGTCTATACGTTCGGCGGTCCATCCGCGTCAGTCGATCCCCGTGCGAAGGACAAGACCATCACCGGGGGCAAGGGCGCAAACCTTGCTGAAATGGCCGAGATCGGCCTGCCGGTTCCCCCCGGCTTCACCATCACGACCGAGGAATGCGTGAAGTATCTTGCGGGCGGCGCGGATTTCTCTGCCGAGCTGCGCGCAGATGTTGCCAAAGCGCTCGAACATATCGAAGCTACGGTCGGTAAGTCTTTCGGAAATAAAGAAGACCCGCTGCTGGTGTCCGTCCGCTCCGGCGCGCGGGTTTCCATGCCTGGCATGATGGACACTGTGCTGAACCTCGGGCTGAATGATGAAACCGTAGCGGGCCTCGCGGCCACTTCGGGCGATGAGCGGTTTGCGTGGGATTCCTACCGCCGGTTCATCCAGATGTATTCCGATGTGGTGCTGGGTGTGGATCATGGCCTGTTCGAAGAAGCATTAGAAATCACCAAGGAAGACAATGGCTTCTACGCCGATACTGAGTTGGAGGCTGAGGATTGGAAAACGCTCGTCGCTCAGTACAAATCCATCGTCGAACAGGAATTGGGCGAGCCATTCCCGCTCGATGTGCATGAACAATTGTGGGGCGCAATCTCCGCAGTGTTCGACAGCTGGGATGCGGACCGGGCGAAGGTCTATCGCCGGCTCAACGATATCCCCTCGGGCTGGGGCACTGCGGTCAATGTGCAGGCAATGGTATTCGGCAATATGGGCGACACCAGCGCCACCGGCGTCGCCTTCACCCGCGATCCGGCCACCGGCGAACGCGCGTATTACGGCGAATATCTGATCAATGCGCAAGGCGAAGATGTCGTCGCGGGCATCCGGACGCCGCAATATCTGACCAAGGCCGCGCGCGAAATCGCCGGTGCCAAGGCGCCGAGCATGGAAGAATCGATGCCAAAAGCATACGGCGAGCTGGCACAAGTGTTTGACCTGCTGGAGCGCCATTACCGCGATATGCAGGACATCGAATTCACCGTGCAGGAAGGCAAGCTGTGGATGCTGCAAACCCGCAGCGGCAAGCGGACTGCCAAGGCGGCGCTGAAAATGGCGGTCGAAATGGTCAGCGAAGGTCTGATCGACGAGCGCGAAGCAGTGCTGCGGATCGATCCGATGGCGCTCGATCAATTGCTCCATCCGACGCTTGATCCCGATGCACAGCGCAATATCCTGACCACCGGCCTGCCAGCCTCACCCGGCGCGGCTAGCGGAAAGATCGTTCTGGATGCCGATACGGCGGAGCAATACGCTGCGCGGGGCGAGAAGGTAATTCTGGTGCGACTGGAAACCAGCCCCGAAGATATCCACGGCATGCACGCAGCTCAGGGCATCCTGACCGCACGCGGCGGCATGACCAGCCATGCGGCAGTGGTGGCGCGGGGAATGGGTCGTCCATGCGTTTCCGGCGCCTCGCAAGTTTCCATCGACATGACCGCGCGGACGCTGAAAATCGGCGCACACGATTTTTCCGAAGGCGATACGATCACACTCGACGGGGCCAAGGGGCAAGTGATGGAAGGGTTAGTTCCCACCATCGAACCCGAATTGGTCGGCGATTTCGGTACGTTGATGGTATGGGCCGACGCGCACCGCCGGATGCGCGTGCGGACCAATGCTGAAACGCCGGAGGATTGCCGAATGGCGCGGCAATTCGGCGCTGAAGGCATCGGCCTATGCCGCACTGAACATATGTTTTTCGACGCCAGGCGGATCAGCGCCGTTCGGCAAATGATCCTGGCGGAGGATGAGAAGGGGCGGCGCAAGGCGTTGGCTAAATTGCTGCCCGAACAACGCGACGATTTCCGCCAGATATTTGAAGTAATGGTGGGACTACCGTGTACGATCCGGCTACTCGATCCGCCGCTGCATGAATTTCTGCCGACAGCCGACGCGGACTTTGCCGACTTGGCGGATGTCACCGGATTAGGGGTGGACCATCTTAAACGGCGCGCAGCGGAGTTACATGAATTCAACCCGATGCTGGGCCATCGCGGTTGCCGCTTGGGGATCACCTATCCTGAAATTTACGAAATGCAGGCGCGGGCGATTTTCGAGGCAGCTTGCGAAGTGGCCGAGGCATCCGGAGAGGCACCAGTCCCGGAAATCATGATCCCGTTGGTGGCCACGCGGCGTGAATTGGCCATTTTGAAGGTGCTGGTCGACCGGGTGGCCCTCGAAGTATTCGCCGACAAGGGATGCACGGTCGAATATCTGGTCGGAACCATGATCGAGTTGCCGCGCGCTGCCTTGATGGCCGGCGAAATCGCGCATGAGGCGTTGTTCTTCTCTTTTGGTACCAATGATTTAACCCAAACAACTCTTGGCGTTTCTCGCGACGATTCGGCGCGGTTCCTAGCCCCCTATGTCGATCAAGGTATCTTCGCACGCGATCCCTTTGTCAGCCTCGATATCGAGGGCGTGGGTCAATTGGTCAGGATGGCCGCCGAGCGGGGCCGCGAGACCAAGTCTGACATAAAGTTGGGCATATGCGGCGAACATGGCGGCGATCCTGCGAGTATCGAATTCTGCGAAGAAGT
>JBBKWK010000174.1:0-2914 GCA_037968915.1 Pontixanthobacter sp. | reverse complement strand
GCAGGTTTCTTCGGTGCATCAGTTCGATTGGTGTCGGACATTGCTTATTCGCCCGCAACCAGCCGCGCTAGGTCTAGATAGCGCTCGAAAGCCCAATTGACCGGCGGCAACACCACATTTTCAACCACCCCAAGACTGGGCGCAAAATAGCTCAGCGCAATCAGGCCAAAGAACAGCAGCATGCCCGCTGGCCGGGCTTTCTCGTAAATTCGGGCCGCGCTTGGTGGCAGCAGCCCCTCGACAATATGTGATCCATCGAACGGCGGAATCGGCAACAGGTTGAACAGCGCAAGGAAGATGTTGATCACGATAAATGTCGTCATCGCCTGCCCCATGATGCCAATTACTTCTCTGCTCGAACCGGCGAAATAGGATGCGAACAGGCCCAGTATCACCGCACCAATCGCGGCCAGCACGAAATTCATCGCTGGTCCGGCAGCGCCAACAGCCATCATCCCGAAGCGCGGATTGTTCAGTCGGTTCTTCATCACTGGCACCGGCTTGGCCCAGCCAAACACGGGGCCACCGAACAGCAACATTGCCCCCGGCACCACAAGTGTCCCCATTGGATCGACATGCCGCAGCGGATTGAAGCTGAGCCGTTTGCGATCCTTGGCAGTGGAATCGCCCAGCGCCAGCGCAGTCCACCCGTGGGCAACCTCGTGGAACACAATCGCGATGATCAGGCAGGGAATTATAATTGCTGCAAGCAGCAGCTTCTCTGGGGTAAAACTGTCCATCTGGGTCAGATAGGGTGGCGCGCCGCCCTCAACCAGCCCATTCTTCACGCAGCAGTCCGAAAACTGCGGTGTCGCGGACATATCCGGTCCAGGTGATGCGATTGCGCCGCAGAGTTCCCTCATGCACCGCACCTAGTTTGGTCACAGCTGCCATCGACCAGGCGTTGCGTGTATCGACCCGGAATTCGATCCGGGAGAAACCATTCGCAAACGCATGGTCGATCAGCAATTTCTTCATCCTCCGGTTGAAACCGGTACCTCTAACTGATGGCGTAATATAGGTGCCGCCGATCTCGACCACGCCGAATTGGCCAGGATTAATGAAATTGGTCATGCCGACCAACCTGCCCTGTACAAGATCGATGACCGCAAACCGGACCCAATTTGACGTCTGGTGAAATGCTTCGATGGCCTGATCGAAATCCTCGCCCAACATATTGACCGGATAGATCTGCCAAATATCAGGGTCCTCGGCGCAGGCGGCGCGCAAGGGCTCCAGATGATGCTTTTCCAGCGGTTCAAGCCGAACCGGATGGTCCTCTAGAACACCGGACAGATCAACCACCAAGCGCCTCGCTGAAGTGTTTGCGGCACAGAGCCACATAACGGTCGTTCCCGCCGATTTCGGTCTGCGCGCCCGCCTTTACGGCGGCGCCGCTCTCATCCACCCGCAAATTCATGCTGGCCTTGCGCCCGCAGTGGCAAACCGCCTTCAATTCTACCAACGTGTCGGCAATCCCGAGCAGCGCAGCGGAGCCGGGAAACAGCTCGCCCTGAAAATCGGTCCGCAATCCGTAACAGATCACCGGAATGCCAGCCTCATCTGCCAGCCGAGCCAATTGCCACACCTGATCCTTCAACAGGAACTGCGCTTCGTCCACCATCACACAGGCAAGTGGCTCGACCGCATGGGCCGCTGTAACGCGGTCCCACAGATTGGTGTCGCCGGTAAATCGGTGGGCTTCTGCGCCCAGCCCGATGCGGCTTTCGATCGCTTTATCGTCACTGCGATTGTCGAGTTGCGCCGTCCACAGCATGGTCGCCATGCCGCGTTCCCGGTAATTGAAATCAGCTTGCAACAGAGTGGTCGATTTGCCCGCATTCATGCTGGCATAGTAAAAATAGAGCTTGGCCAATGGGCTATTCCTCTTCGCCCAGATCGCTGCCCAAATCACGGGTGACCTTTGGATCCCTCAGCAGCCGTTCGATCCGTTCGGCCTCGTCGAAACTTTCATCGCCGCGGAAGGTCAATTTCGGTGCGAATTTCAGCCCCAAGCGCTTGGCAACTTCGCGCTGGAAATATGCGGTATTGACCCGCAACGCCTTGATCACCACCGCTTCTTCTTCACCCAGCAAAGGCTTCATATAGACGGCGGCATTGCGCAAATCGGGGCTCATTCGCACTTCGGTGACTGACACCGAGCGCGCGGTCAGCACATCATCGTGAACCTCCTGCCGCGAGAGCAATTCTGACAGGATATGCCGCACTCGCTCGCCTACCTTGAGGACGCGGACCGATTGCCGTTCGGGAGTCGATTTCTGCATCACCATCAGTTCCGACCTATCCCTGTTCCATCTTGTCCGCGATCCGTTGGAGCGAGCGCAAATTACGTGCTGTTCCGCGGGTGGCCAGTTTGCGTTCGATAAACGGCCCGGTCAATTTTGAGTCGCCTACGCTTTCGCCAAAATCGATATGCAGGGCGCCTGTTCCCGCCGCCATCCGTTCCCCGCCTCGGCCGGTCCCATTGGGTCCGACAAAGCTTGTAATCAAGTCTGCAAATTGCTCGGCGCTCGGCTGACGTTCGAGCCATTGTACATGGACAAACTTGTCCTCGTTCTCGCCGCGAAAGGGGTTTTCCGCAATCGCCGCCAGCACTTCCTCCCGGCTGCGGACAACCACCACGGTGTTTATGTCAAATTCTTCGCGCAGGATGAAGGCAATCTTCTGCGAGAGGCCGGGCGTCGGACGTTCTTCATGTCGGAACAACACATTGCCGCTGGCGATGACTGTCTCGACATCCTCGAAGTCTTCATAGCGAAGCGCTGCGCGGAGATCCTCCATCAACAGCCGATTGCCGCCGACATTGATCGATCCGAGAAAGGCGACGTATTGGGTCATTGATTGCGCAATTGCTCGATGTCGTAGTCCGGCAAGCCTATCAATTCGAAAATTC
>JBBKWK010000173.1:0-7682 GCA_037968915.1 Pontixanthobacter sp. | reverse complement strand
AAGATCGCCAGCCAGGTGCTGGAAGAAGGCCGCGCGCTGATCATTGCAATCAACAAATGGGACGTGGCGGAAGATGCCAGCGGGCTATTCAATGGTGTGCGCCATGCGCTGGACGAGGGCCTGGCACAGGTCAAAGGCGTACCCCTGTTCGCCGTATCCGCGCGCACCGGCAAAGGGCTGGATGCGATGCTTTCATCCGCATTCGAAATTCGCGCAAGCTGGTCAAAGCGCGTGCCAACTGCGGCACTCAACCGCTGGTTTGACGATGCACTGAATGCCAATCCGCCCCCGGCGCCCGGCGGCAAGCGAATCAAATTGCGCTACATTACCCAAGCCGGCACCCGCCCGCCGCGCTTTGTGGTATTCGGCAACCGGTTGGATATGTTGCCGACCAGCTACGAACGCTATCTGGTCAACGGAATCCGCAAATATCTCGGCTTCGACGCGGTGCCGGTGCGGGTTACGCTGAAGGGTAACAAAAATCCCTACGATACAAAGAAGTAACCGCGCCGGAGGAGATTACTCCTCGCCCGCCGCTTTGCTTTGCAGTTGGACGTAATTCTGAAGACCCATGCGGTCGATCATGTCGAACTGCCGTTCGAGGAAATCGACATGCTCTTCCTCGTTTTCCAGAATGCGTTCGAAAACTTCCCGGGAAACATAGTCGCGCACGGTTTCGCAATACTCGATCGCATCCTTCAGTTGCGGGATCGCTTCGAGCTCCACGGCCAGATCGGCGCGTAGAATTTCCTCAACCGTTTCGCCGACCTTTAATTTGTGGATTGCCTGAAAATTCGGCAGGCCATCGAGAAACAGGATCCGTTCCGCCAAAATGTCGGCGTGCTTCATCTCATCGATGCTTTCGTGCCGTTCGTATTCGGCGAGTTTGTGCACGCCCCAATTGTCGAGCACGCGGTAATGCAGCCAGTACTGGTTGATTGCGGTCAGCTCGTTGGTGAGTGCCTTGTTCAGATATTCGATGACTTTGGCGTCGCCCTTCACACGAATTCTCCTGACTGAAATTATGCGGATTTTATGCGCCGGTCATGGCGCGGTGACAAGGGCGCAGTCCCAAAAGATCGCAGAAGCCCGTCAGTTGCAGGTGATTTGCGGTAGCTGGCAATTACTCGGCGTAAACCGGTTCCATCCCCATTTCCCGTTCTTCGAACAGAATCGCATCGGCATCATCGAGACAGCTGCCGCAATTGGGACGTTTGCCCAACGCGGCATAAACAGCCTCCGCATCGCCGCTGGAATGGCGCGCAACCCGGCGCAATTCACTTTCCCTGATGGCATTGCAGATGCAAACATACATGCACGATCTCCAGACGAATCGCCCGTGGGCTCGACAAGAGTGTTACTGCGACTTAGTCGCAATAGCAAGTGCCCGAAATCATCTCTTGAGAGGAAACAGCTTCCCATAGGTCAGGCAGCGCCACAGCCATTCCAGCGGGCCATAACGGAACCTAGCCAGCCACGGTTTCGACCACAGCAGCATCAGCGCCCAAGCGGCCACCACCACCACATAGAGCTGGGGCCGGCCCAGTTCCCCGAACAGCCCCCCTGCCCAGCCGTGGAACACCAGCAACATCACAATCGATGTGCCGAGATAATTGGAGAACGCCATCCGTCCGGTGGCAATTATTCGCTCCCCCAGCCAGCCGTTTGCATGCGCCCCATACAGTGACAACAAGGCCAGCAGTCCAAGAATGACCGGCAATTTGGGCAACGGGGACAGACCCATGAATGCCGCCAGCGTGCCCCAATAAGTAAAGCCCTCGCCCATCGCCCACAGAGCAATCGGCAGGGTCAGCGCGCTGCCTGCAATCACCCCAATCCAGCCCCACAGGCGCATCCTGCGCGGATCCATCCGGCCATCAAACAGACCCATGCGGTACAGCGCCATGCCGATCAGCATCAGTGGCAAAGTCTCGAACACGAAAATAAACAACATCGTAAAGGGATCGCCGCCGTGTTCGGTCAGATTATGGCGCACGAAATCAGGATAGTTGCCTTCACGGATGATCCCGGTTTCGGCGACCCCGTCGGCGATATCGCGAGCCTGCTGCGATACCAGATCGCTACGCATTTCTGCATAGGCTGGCTGAGTACCCAGCTCGGTCTCTGCCACCAGATATGGGAAGAACATTGCCCCCAGAAACATCAGCGCGCCGGCGATATAGCCAAGCAGGCCAACCACCAGCTGGGTCTTCGCCTGCCAGCGCAGGCACGCCATCGCAGCAAACCCGGCGATGGAATACAGCACCAGAATGTCGCCCCGCCAGATAAAATAGAAATGGATCATGCCGAAGGTCAGCAGCCAGAACAATCGCCGCGCCTGTAACCAGCGGGTTGAGCCGCGTTCCCACGCTTTTTCCATGAACAGCATCATTCCTGCCCCGAACAGCAAAGTGAACAGACCGCGCATCTTTCCGTCAATCAGCACGAACTGAATCACCCACATCCAGTCGGATGATGGGCCATGCGGAACCGTAAAGGCACCGGGGAACATATAGGCTGTGAATGGCTGCCCAAAGGCGACGATATTGGCCCACAAGATTCCCATCACCGCGATGCCGCGTATAAAGTCGAGGCTCAGCAGCCGCTTTACTGCGGGGGCGTTTGGCTGGGCAAATTGACTATCCACCAATTGGTCAGGCGTGCCTGCCATTACCGGTGATGGTGCGGTGTTCTGCGGATCGCCCATTGTTGCCCCCCTTTAACTGGCAGACACAGGCATAGCATCACTGAACATGGCCGCAAGGCGAGTTGGGCCAGCGGCTGATATTCATTCACCTATTCGAGAATTCCCTACCGCGTGACCAGACAGCCCTGTCCGGAACGTTTCAGGCTTGCACAGGCCTGATCAGCCGCGCCCCGACTGGGATAGCCCCAGGCGAGCAATTTGGTCAGGCCGCCAACAGGAACTATCAATCTGGTTTTGCCAGACAATTCGCTGCGGGACGATAGCTGGCTCCACAATTTCTCGGCATTGCCATTCACCGAAAATGCTCCGAGCTGAACTTTCCAAGGGCCGGTTGCGGTCGCAGAAACATTGGTTGACGGAAACACAGGTGTTTGCGCCGCTGCAGTTTGGACCGGGGCTGAAGTTGGGTTCGGGGCTGGGGCTGGGGCCGGAGCGGATTTGGGCGTTGGAGCCGGCGCAGCGGCCGCCTGCCGAACAGGCCTTGCGTAATCGGCCCCGGCATTGGCCGGGCTTTCCGTTCCTGTGACCCGCGCCGCTTCTTCGATGGCGGCCTGCGCTGCTGCCATCGAAGGCGGCACTGCAGCGGGACGAATTGGTTCGGGAATTCTGGCATTCCGGTTGGCCATGATTGGCGGAGATGCTGCGGCGACTACCGGTGGCTGGGCGGTCGATGCCTGAACGGGCAAATTGGGACCGGTACCGTTCCCAAGTTCAGCCCCGAGATCGACGGCAGCCAATTGTACCGAGCGCAATGCGTCTGCATCTCGCTTCAGGACCTGCGCCATAGTTTGGGCCTGTTCGCGCTGGGCACGCGGAATGAATTCATCCATTTGTTTGATGGCGGGCCCGGCTTGCGGCAGCCCCGCAGAATTGGACAGAGTCAAAAGCGCATAGGCGCGCACCCAGTCCTTGGGGAGAAGGTCTCCATTAAAATGCGCCAAACCAATCAAATATTGCGCGCGCGGATCGCCGCGCGCGGATGCGTCAGTAAGATAGGGCATCGCGGCTTCGCGGCGACCATCCTGAAATAGAAGCAATCCGTAATTATCCGCCGCCTTCAGATGACCCTGCGCTGCAGCTTTGGCATAAAGCACCTCGGCCTGTTTCGGGTTGGCTTCCACCCCGCGCCCAAGACGGTATGCCTGTGCCAGGTTGAATTGCGCGTCGGGATCACCCTGTGCCGCAGGGCCGCGCCATTCACGCACGGCCGCAGCGAAATCGCCAACCGCCCATGCATCCACGCCCGCTTTCACGTCTGCCAGAGCAGGTGCAGTAATGGCCACACCGGCTCCGCCCGAGGCGCACAAGCAGACAGCATATAAAAAAGCACGCGCATTCATCATTGATCCAAAGA
This sequence comes from Pontixanthobacter sp., assembly GCA_037968915.1. Lineage (GTDB taxonomy): Bacteria > Pseudomonadota > Alphaproteobacteria > Sphingomonadales > Sphingomonadaceae > Allopontixanthobacter. The sequence goes on along the minus strand of JBBKWK010000173.1, from coordinate 3,621 downwards.
TCCCTTTTCAAACCGCGGCACCCAATGGAGGCCCTTGGCACTGTAGTTTGGCCGCATGATCGGCTTGGTCACCAGCCTGTCATAGTAAATGACCTGTTAGCAAAGGGTTTCTGTCCAAGTAAATTTCTCAACGCCCCGGTGATTGCCGGATTTCAGAGACATCCATCAAATGGGCATCAAACGGGCATCAAATGGGCTGAAAACTTGGCTTAGACCCAAACACAGTCTGATCCATGTTAACCTAAAATTAGTTGTATCCTGCGATTTCAAATGCCGACCCGCAGTGTTGCGGTGACGTTTGACGGAATTTCAGGGGGATCACGCCTTGCGTGTACTGGCATTAGCATCTCAGAAAGGTGGCTCTGGCAAGACCACACTCTCAGGCCATCTTGCCGTCCAGGCGCAACGCGCCGGGGCCGGCCCGGTCGTATTGATCGACATCGATCCGCAAGGTTCGACTGCCGATTGGTGGAACGAGCGGGAGGCAGAATATCCAGCCTTTGCACAAACAACAGTGGCGCGGCTTGCGTCCGATTTGCAGATTCTGCGTCAGCAGGGCTTCAAATTGGCCGTAATCGACACCCCGCCTGCCATTACCATGGCGATCCAATCGGTGATCGGGGTAGCGGAATTGATCGTAGTGCCTACTCGGCCCAGCCCGCATGATTTGCGCGCTGTTGGCGCCACCGTCGATTTGTGTGAACGCGCCGGCAAACCGCTGGTGTTCGTGGTCAATGGCGCAACGCCCAAAGCCAAAATTACATCGGAAGCCGCCGTTGCTTTGTCACAGCACGGCACTGTAGCCCCGATTACCCTGCATCACAGGACTGATTTTGCCGCCTCGATGATCGATGGCCGCACGGTGATGGAAGTAGACCCCAACAGCCGTTCTTCTGCCGAAGTGACCGCGCTGTGGAATTACATCGCTGACCGGTTGGAAAAGAATTTCCGCCGTACTGTATTTGCCGCTCCCAACACGCCCGCGCAGGCTTCCGGAGCTAGCCGTCAAGGTGGTGGCTTCGGCCGCCGCGTTGCACAGTGAGCGTAGGCACAGCCAAAATGAACGATGGTTCCTTCGCATCCTTGAGCCCGACCTTGCTCGCCCGTAAAGGCGGCGCACGGCCCGCCATGCGTCCGCAGCATGGCGGCATGCTCGGCTCTATCGGCTCGGCATCCAACACAATTGATTCTTCTTCGGAGGAGCAGATGGATGATCTGGGCTGGAACGACATGGGCGATGAAGATGCAGCGCACCATGACGCCGAAGTGATTAATCTCACACCATCGCCGGTTAATGCAGAAACTGCCGCAGAGGCGCGCCAGATGGACGAACGGGCAGGCGCAAAACTCGCAGAATTCACAGTTTCCAACAACCCGATCTCAATCGGCCATGCCCGCGATCAGCAGGATGTACTCGCCAAACGGATCGAGACAAAATCACCGCCCGTTCTATCGGACGCCATCATGTCAGATGAAACCGAGGAGCAAAGGGTCGAAGACGATCACGGGCTGCACGATTCCGAAAATCTTCCAAACATCACTGCCGTGAAACGCCCGCGCACGGTCAAAACACACCGCGTCGCAGCTACCGCACAAGGCAAACGCGCAGCATTCACCTTGCGCCTTGATGCCGAACGGCATCTGAAACTGCGGCTTGCCAGCGCCATTGGCGGGCGCAGCGCACAACAAATTGTAACCGCCGCCTTGGACGCATTTCTGGGCGATATGCCTGAAATTGCAACGCTTGCCGCTCAAGTACAGCGGCCCGCCACGGACAATGAATAGACAGGGGACCAGACTATGAGCCGATCCGCACATAACGCCCGTTTCGTTACGCTGGCAGTGACCACCGCCCTCGCCACTTCGGTGCTGGCTGGTTGCACCACCGCATCCGCACCGCGCGCCGATATGTCCGCCGGCAAGGCGCAAACCGCGCTAGCCAAGGGACAAACGGATAAAGCTCTGACTCACGCAGAGGCAGCCGTTTTGGGTGAGCCCCGCAACGCTTCCTACCGCGCCATGTTGGGCGCGACCTATATGGAAGCAGGCCGGTTTCAATCAGCCGTGACCAGTTTTGGCGATGCGATGGAGCTGGGCGAAACCAGCCCGCGCACCGCATTGAGCCTGGCGCTAGCGCAAATTGCAGCGGGTGACGCCCGCTCTGCCCGCGCCCTGCTCAGCGAATACCGCGATGATCTCGATGCGGCAGACCTGGGCTTGGCCCTGGCACTGGCTGGCGATTCCGATCAGGGCGTCCACATCCTGTCCAATGCCATTCGCGGCGGAAATAACAATGCGAAAACCCGTCAGAATCTCGCCTATGCGTATGCCCTGAAGGGTGATTGGCGTTCGGCCCGGGTAATGGCTGCAGAGGATGTTCCCGGCAACCAGATCAACCAACGTATCGCCGAATGGGCCAGTACCGCTGCGCCTGAATATTTCCACCACCGCGTGGCAAAACTGCTCGAAGTTCCGGTAATTCGCGATAGCGGCCAACCTGCCCAGCTGGCACTGGCCAATACGCCCAGCACCGAACAAATGGTGGCAGAAGCTGCTGCGGAAATTCCCGCGCTACAGGCCCCTGTTGCTCCGCCAATGGCATCCGCCAGTACATCGCGTGAATTGCCGCCGCTGGGGAATTATATGGCTGCAAAATCGGCGTCTGAGGTTTCGGCTCCGACAGCTGTTTCCCGTCCAATTGCCCGCCCTGCACCGGCACCTATGGTCCAGCATGTCGCAGCGCCCGTCGCCCGCCCGGTTGCAACACCAGTTCCGGCAAGTGCTGAAGGCAAGCTGGCCAATTTCAATCAGGCTTTCGATGTGCCTGCATCATCCGCCCCGGCGCCAAAGCAGGCCCAGCCATCAGTGCAACAAACTCCAGTTCGCTCCGCTCCGGTACGTTCCGCTGCGCGCGCATCCGCAAAATCGGGTGATCACATGATCCAGTTGGGATCATTCTCGACCAAGGAATTGGCCCAGCGCGCGATCGGCGTTTATGCCAAGCGTTATGCCAATCTCAACCAGTATGACATGGTCATTTCGGAAGCCCGTGTGAACGGCAAAACCTACTTCCGCGTCGCAGCAGGCGACATGGGTAAGAGCGAAGCCCGCTCCATGTGCTCCAGCGTCAAGGCCCGCGGCTTCGGCTGCATCGCCTACGCCGCCGCCAGCCCGCTGCCCGGCGCAGTTGGCAATGGCGTCCGCATGGCTAGCCGCTAAGACATTCTCCTGAACAACAGCGAAAACTGCCTCGCCCCTTAAAAGGGGGCGGGGCCTTTTTTGTTGGTGGAATCAGATGGCAGCCGTCCATTTGAACACGGACGTTTAAGACATTGATAAAGCAGCCACTTGCCTTCGGTCGGAACAATCGTCTCAAAGGCTGGTTGTACTTGTGATTGATCGCGAAAAATTATCGCTGTCAGCTTGAAAGGGAATGATCTTATGCGTGGTATCATCGGAACCGTAGTGACCGTAGTAGTTATTGTAATTGTCCTTAAGGTTCTGGGCGTAATCTAACGGATACTTCTCAATTCAAGCGAGGGTGCCGATCGCGCCGATTATTGCACTTTCGAATTGTTGAGTGCAAAATCGGCCAATGGCCAAATCGTCTGGTTTAACCCG
>JBBKWK010000172.1:0-13197 GCA_037968915.1 Pontixanthobacter sp. | reverse complement strand
AATTCGACATAGGTGATCTTGCGGCCCGGACCCGCTGGGCTATCCGGTTCCCAGATGATCGCCACCTGATCGCCGCGCGTTTCGAGATGTCGGTCAAGGCAATTGACAGAAAGGTTTAGCTGGCCGCCAGTGAACCAGCGAATGCGAAAATCATCCTCGTTGAAAGAAGTATCCTTGACCGTATCGAACGGTGTGATCCAGTCGATCCGTTGCGCTTCGCCGCGCCAGAATGTGTCGGGATCGCTGATCGATTGGCGATATTTATCGGCGTATCCCGCTTCGTTGATTAGCGCATTTTCGGCCCATTCGGCAGGCACTGGATAGATCGCGTCGGTCATCATCTCTTCCCGGATTGCAATTTGGGCAGATGGTAAAGGACTGGGCCGACAAGTGCCAGAAGGAAGGACTGCTTACGGCAAACTTGTCGCTCAACGATCAGAGTTTCCCGAATTTTTCCTCATAACCGGTGGTGTCGCCCCCTGCGAGAAGCCGGGCCTGCTCGACCCAATTGTCGCGCCTGATGCGGCCTTGGAACTTACCCAACTGAACATCGATCCGGTCGATATCATCCTCCGACCAAGCGGCGACCTGGGAAAATCGTGTGACGCCCAGCGAAATCAATAGTGACTTTAGCTTGGGGCCAACTCCCTTGATCCGGCTGAGGTCGTCCGTCACATCGTTCGCGACCGTCGCTGCAGCTTCTGCGCGCTGCTCTTCGACTACGGCCGCAACTGCGGTGCCAGCACCAGCCAACCCCGGGGGGACGATAGGAGCGGTCGCGGGTGTTGAAACCGATGCAGGCGGCGCATCAATCAGCGCCTGGTTGCGCGCAGCAGGCGCAGCGCCTTCATCCAGTGCGTCGGTTTTGTCCGTGGCCACGCCGGTGCGGCGGTTTACCACAAAAATCCAATAGGCAACCGCAATGCCGATCAGCAATGCGGCGATAAACAGCAGCCAGTTTTCCTGCATCAATTCGATCATTCTTCGAACCCTTCATCTGCCGCAATCCCGCGGCTCCACAATGCCCAGCCAAGCCCGATCCCGATGCCATACGTCACCAGCAGAAGGATCAACAATTCAAACCAGATCGGCATATTAGTTGCTCTTGTTCATTGTTAAAATCTACCGCGGACCCGGTGTGTCGACCGGAGTGGGAGCAAGTGGAACCGTAGTTATGACAGAAAACTCGATCCGGCGGTTGGCCGGGTCGGCTGGCAATAGTCCTTTAACCGGCTTGCTGGATCCAACGCCGCGAGCTCTCAGCCCATTGCCAGGGATACCCCGGCTCATCAAAGCCTCCTCGACGGCGAGCGCACGCGATTGCGACAGGGCGATATTGCCGGGCTCTGAGCCGGAATTGTCGGTATGTCCGGTGATTGCTATGATGCTGCCGAGGCACGGCCGCAAGGCGGCCGCGACTTCGTCGAGAAGTTCCCGACTCGCGGGATCGAACGCGGTGCTGGATTCTTCGAACCGGATGGTCCGCGCTTGCAGCAAGGCCTCGACATCTTCCTGACAATGCATCGGTGTCAAAGGCACCACATTGCTTTCTGCGACCATTGATCCATCGGCCCAATTCACTCCGCCCACTCCGGGGATGGAGGCGACCGCCTCAGCTACTCTGGCCCGGGTGCCCTCATCCATGTCTTCGGCGCCGCTCAGCAGGGCGTGGCGCGTCGGCCAGCCACCATTGGTCGTGAAGCTGACGGTAACCCGTTTGCCGCCTGCCTTCGCAATGGCAGCCTGCGCCGCACGGTCCATTTGCGCCGCCATCGGTCCTCCAGTGGATGCTCCGCCCAAGAAAGCTATAATGGCTACCAGAAATGCTCCGGCAATTAATGCGACAGTGGGGCGAACGATCATGGCCCTTCCTTAGCCATGCGCTCTGCCAGAGCAAAGGGGGATTACGGATAAATTGGCTTCGCCCGGCAATCCCTTGAATCAGCCGCCCTTCATGGAACCGGCGACATTGACCAATTGCTTGAATTCCTGCCGCCAAAAATCAGTCTGCGGCCCGGCAAGTTTTTCGATGTCTGCATAGGAGAATTCGCCCATCATCGGATCATCGCGTAATTTCTGGCCATAGGCCGCGACTGCGGCGGCGAAGGCGAAATCACTGCGCGGGCCTACTGTGGTTTTGAGCGCGCTGGCGGGAACAACCAAGTCGATTAGTCGCGATGTTTCACCATCGGGCAATTTGTAGCGCAATTTGACATGCGCCGCTTCGCTCGCCTTTGCCGTTGCGGCAACACCGGGCACATCATCGTAACGTCGAGGGGAGATCCAGCCCTTGAAGCCGGTTGGCACAATTTCATAAATCGCGGTCACCTGATGGCCCGCGCCGATGTCGCCTGCATCCACGGCATCATTATCGAAGTCTTCTTCCCGCAAGATTCGGTTTTCATAGCCGATCAATCGGTACTGACTAACCACTGCGGGATTAAATTCGACCTGGATTTTCACATCCTTTGCAATCGTAAACAGCGTCGATTGCATTTCGTCGCCGAGCACTTTCTTGGCCTCTAACGCGCTGTCGATATAGGAATAATTCCCGTTTCCGTGATCGGCGATCTGCTCCATCATCGCTTCATTATAATTGCCGGTACCAAACCCCAAGGTGGTCAGAGTGATCCCGCTGTCGCGCTTGGCCTCGATCATCTCGATCAAGGCCTTTTGGTTAGAGATGCCGACATTGAAATCACCATCGGTGGCCAAGATTACCCGGTTGACCCCGCCCTCGATCCGGTTGTCCTCTGCAATTTGATAGGCGAGCTGAATCCCTGCGCCGCCTGCGGTCGAACCGCCCGCGCTCAGCCGTTCAAGCGCACGGCGGATTTCCTTGGTATCACTGGTTGGTTCTAGCACCAGGCCGGCAGCACCGGCATAAACGACAATCGACACCTTGTCTTTGGGTGACAATTCTCCGGCCAACCCTCTCAGCGCATTCTTGACCAGCGGCAATTTGTCCGGGCTGTTCATTGAACCCGATACATCGAGGAGGAATACCAGATTAACCGCAGGCCGCTGGCTGCGCGGCAAATCATACCCCCGTAGGCCAATCCGAAGCAGCTTGGTGTTCGGGTTCCACGGCGATGCAGCGGCATCGGTAGTGACGGTAAAGGGCTGAGACCGGTCTTCCGGTGAAGCGTAATCATAACGGAAGTAATTGATCAGTTCCTCCGTCCGTACCGCATCGCGCGGCGGCATGTTGCCCATGCTGAGGATACGCCGTGTATTGGCATAGGCACCCGTATCGACATCTACCGAGAAAGTAGAAACTGGCTCCGCCGAGGTTAGTTTTACAGGCGAGATTTTCTCGCCATTGTAGCGTTCGCGGCTTGGATCGGTGGCCACCACGACAGGCGGCACATAATTCGCAGTGGTTCCGGCAATCCGTGATCCAGCGACCGTCACTGGCGCGGGAGCCATTACCATCGCAGGCGGAGGCGGGGCAGGCGGTCCGCGCAGGTCCGCCTCGGCAGACTGCGGCGCCTTCTGCGCTGTTACGACAACTTCATCGCCGGGCGCCGTAGTGCAGGCCGCCAAAAGAGCAATTGCCGAAATAGTGATAAGAATTTTTGCGTTACGCATGCAGTCCTCCCCGGAAAGAGTGATACATTGTATCCTGGGAGTGAATATCGACTGAACGCTCTACGGCTGCGGTGATGCTTCCGCCGTTTCGGCTGTGTCGCCCCTCAGATTTCGGCGGAATAGCACCCTGTCCTCCGGACCGAAGCCTTTGTGCCAGATGACGAAGCCATAAGTCAGCAGGATCGCCGGAATGCCCAGGACTAGCTCCGCCCATTCCGGTAGCAGCGTGGCCAGAAAGCCGACGACGATGGCGGGCGCTGCGGCCCAAACCAGCGCCCAACGCCAATTGTTGACCGGGTATCCAAGTATGCGTGACAGCAACCAAGCTTTTGCGAGCGACATGATCCCCAATGCGAGCATCAGCGACAAAGCCGCCCCTGCTGCGCGGTAATAATCGCTCAACTGGTAATGATCGGCCAGCAGCATCGCGCCCACCGTCAGCGCTGCCTGCAGCAGGATGGTGGCAACGGAAATCGACAAATTGCGCAGCCGCGCCATGTACACCAGCGCCGCCTCCGATACGACCGCAGTCGCCGCGACAACTTCAGCGGCGAGCAGGAAGCCCAACGCGCCCGTACCGGCGACGAAGCCCGGCCCGACGAGGCCCATCACTCCTTCTCCCGGAACTCCCAGCGCCAAAGCGATCCCGGCCTGAGCGGCGATGATCCAGAAGCCAACCTGACAGACCTGCGCAGCAATACCGGCGTAGTTTTTCTCTTTGAGATTGCGGGTGATGACCGGCCCAAGGATCGGCTCGAAACTGGTTTTCAGCTTCTGCGGCAAACTCGCGACTTGTTGCGCTACGTAGTAGACGCCGACTGCGGCGGGGCCTGCGAACAGACCCAGCACGAACAAGTCGAGGCGCCGGGTGCCCCATTCGATGGCATCGGCGCTGGCAAGTGGAAGCCCCCGAATGGTCAGCCTGCTCATCCGGCCAAGATTGGGCATCCAGCCTCGGGGCAAACCGTATTCCCGTACGAAGGGCCAGAATGCGAACATGGCCGCTGCCACGATCGAAGCGAGATAGGCCATGCTCAAACCACTGGCGGGAATGACATAGAAAAACACCCCTGCCATGATCGAGATTGTCCAGGGTTCGACTACCGCCCGTGCGCGCACAGTGGTGGCAATGTCGAACCTGTAAGCCTGTGCCGCCAACGCGATTTCAGTCATTGCCAAAGGCGGGATGGCCAGCACAATCAGCCGGTCAAGTTCGGTATATTGACCACTGGGGAACATCGGAGCAGGAAACAGATAGAGCAGTAATGCCGCCGCGCTGCCGAACAGGAAGGCGACCAGCAAGCTGTCGAATACCAAATGATTGGCTTTCCCGTCATCACCATCGGACAGCCGTTGTGCCAGCCCGCGTTTCTCGCCCATGGTGCACAGCATTGCGACCAGCTCGACAATCACCAGGGCCGAAGCAAAGCGGCCCAATGCTTCTGCGCCATAGAGCCGCCCGGCGATAAACAGAAATGGCAGGCGCGCCGCCAGCCGCAGCAAGAAGCCAAAGAAATTCGTCCGGCCGCCTTTTGCCAGCGCGGCGATATCGCCTTCGTCAGTGCGTTCTTGGGCGGCGTCAGGAGCTGATGTCACGCAGGGTCGTCCTGCTCGGTAGTCAGCGGACGGGACAGCAATTGCATTACTACTTCAGCCGCTGCAGCGCCGCTAAGCAGGCGGTAGACCGCGCTCACGATCGGCATGGCTACACCGTGTCGTGCCGCCAGTTCGACCAGCACCGGCGCGGTATGGGCGCCCTCGGCCACGGTTCGGCGGTCAGCCATCAGGCGTTCAGCCGATTGCCCTTCGCCCAGCGCCTTGCCGAGCGAGAAATTGCGGCTGGAGGTGGAAGAGCATGTCAGCACCAGATCGCCGAGCCCGCACAGTCCTGCCAAAGTATCACGCTGCGCCCCCAATGCCTCGCCGAACCGGAGCATTTCTGCGTAGCCGCGCGCAATCAGCGCAGCCCGCGCGTTTTGGCCGAGACCAAGCCCGTCCACCACGCCGCAGGCAATCGCCAACACGTTCTTCACTGCTCCGCCAATTTCTGCTCCGACCACATCGTCGGAGTAATAGGGCCGGAATTGTGGACGCGCGATTACCGGGGACAACCGTGCCCATTGTTCGTCGCCGCCGCCGCACGCCAGAGTAACCGCTGTTGGCATTCCGGCAGCCACTTCATGCGCGAAGGTCGGGCCGGACAGGATTGCAATATCGCTGCCTGGTGCAGCGTCCTTCGCCACATCATTCATCAGCCGGCCCGAACCCGCCTCGATGCCTTTACTGCACAGCAGGAGATCGCGGGGATGGGACGCCATTCCGCCAAGTACGCGGCCCAGATGCTGCGCCGGAGTGACGACCAAGGCGACATCACAAGCGCTGAATTCCTCAAGATTTCCGGTTGCGGTGATCGTGGGCGCGAGTTTGGCGGAGGGCAGATAGAGGCTGTTGGTATGGCTCTGGTTGATCTCCTCCACCAATTCCGGCTCCAGCGCCCAGATCAGAACATCGCGGCCGTCCGAAGCGAGCATTTGCGCCAGCGCGGTACCCCATGCACCAGCGCCCATTACACCGATTGGTTTGCTATTCTGGTTCATCCTTTCGCTCCTGCTCCGCGCACCGGTTCGGCACTGGGATCGAGTGGCCACCGCGGGCGCGCTGCAAAATCGAGCGGATCGGACTGGCCGCTGGCGAGCCGTTCAGCCCCGGCCCACGCGATCATCGCGGCATTATCGGTGCACAGCGCCAATGGCGGAGCGACAAAGCGCATCCCGCGCGCCGTGGCAAAACCTTCCAAAGCGCCGCGAATCGCTGCGTTGGCCGCCACGCCGCCCGCTACAACCAAGGCTGGCAATGTCTCGCCAGCGTCCAATGAAACCCGCAGCCGATCGAGTACGCAATCAATCGCAGCCTGCTGGAAACTGGCGGCAATATCGGCGTCCGCGTACTTTCCGCTATCCTTGGCCCGCATCACTGCGCTTTTCAGGCCAGCGAAGGAGAAATGCGGTTCTCCGCTACCAACTAGCGGGCGGGGCAAGGGTACGGCTTTCGGATCGCCTTGCAGCGCCAGCTTTTCGACCGCTGGGCCGCCCGGATAGCCTAGGCCGAGCAGTTTTGCTGTTTTGTCGAACGCTTCGCCCAACGCATCGTCGATGGTTGTGGCGAGGCGGCGGTATTGTCCGACGCCCTCGACGCGCAATATCTGGCAATGACCGCCCGATACCAGCAACAATGCATAGGGAAATTCCAATTCCGGATCGGCCAGACGCGGGCTGAGAGCGTGGCCTTCGAGATGGTTGATCGCGATCAGCGGAACTCCGCTCGCCATAGCTAGTGCCTTGGCGCTTACCAGTCCGACCATCACGCCGCCGATGAGGCCGGGCCCAGCGGTGGCAGCAATCGCATCAAGATCGGCCAGTTCCATGCCGCCCTCGGCCATGACCTGTGCGATTATCGGAGTGAGAATCTCGGCATGAGCGCGCGCGGCGATTTCGGGCACGACCCCGCCATAGGGCGCATGAGCCTCTATTTGCGAAGCGATCACCTGCGCGATTATCCGGCGGTCAGTAGTGACCAGGGCCGCAGCAGTTTCGTCGCAACTGGATTCTATTCCGAGCACGATCCCCATCGCGCTTCCCCTGAACGAGATGGATGGCTAGGGCAAGACAACGATATGATTTTGACCCTATGAACAGACCAGCCACACCCGTTCCCGTGCTCCGGCCTCCCTTGCTGCGATTGGGCACCCGTCAATCGCCATTGGCGATGGCCCAGGCGCATGAAACGCGCAGCCGATTGTGCGCCGCGCATGGCTGGGATGAAAATGCAGTTGAGCTGGTCCCGGTGCGGTCAAGCGGGGACAAGATTATTGACGTCCCGCTCGCCGATCTGGGCGGCAAGGCGCTGTGGACCAAGGAACTGGACGCGTGGCTGGGCGAGGGCCACATCGACGCTGCCGTTCATTCCATGAAGGATGTTGAGACCAACCGGCCTGCCGAACTCACGATAACAGCGATCCTGCCGCGCGTAGATGTGCGCGATGTGTTGATCGGGGCGGCCAGCATTGCCGCAATCCCGCAAGGCGCGAAAGTCGGCACCAGCGCGCCGCGCCGGGCTGCGCAGATGCTCAACCGGCGGCCAGACCTCGAAATCGTGACCTTTCGGGGCAATGTCGCCTCGCGGCTGGCAAAACTGGCGGCGGGTGAAGCCGACGTTACGTTGCTGGCGGCGGCCGGACTTGAAAGGTTGGGGCGCACCGGCACCGGTACTCCGCTGGCAGTGGACGAATGGCTTCCCGCGCCTGCGCAGGGCGCAATTGGCATTGAATGCCGGACAGGTGATGCAAAGACCCGCGCCCTTATCGCAGCCATCGATCATGGTTCCAGCCACGCGGCGATCATGGTGGAGCGCGCATTGCTGGCCGCATTGGGCGGCAATTGCCACAGTCCGATTGCTGTGCTGAGCGAAATGTCGGGCGATCAGATTATCCTTAAATGCGCTCTTTACAGCCCGGACGGAGCTGAAAAAGTGGAAGGCAGCCTGAAATTTGATCCCGGCGATATGAACGCTCCAGCCCGCTTGGCGGCCGATTTGTTAAACCGCGCCACCCTTGGCATCCGCGCATATTTCGGCGGTGCTGCAGAGGGCGCGTCTTGAGCGTGCAAGTGTTCGCGATCCGGCCTGAACCGGGGCTATCGACGACCATCTCTGCCGGACAAAAGTTGGGCCTGGATGTTTTTGGGGAGGCTTTGTTTGAAATCCAACCTATCCCTTGGACCGCGCCTGACCCAGCTACCGTCGATGCACTGTTGATCGGTAGCGCAAACGCGATCCGCCATGGCGGCCCCCAACTGGATTTACTGCTGGGCAAACCTGTTCACGCGGTGGGCAAGACTACGGCGGAAATCGCAACCGCTGCCGGCTTTCAGGTGGAGGCGACCGGACAGGGCGGTTTGCAATCATTGCTGGATGCACAAAAAAAAGGGGCTGCATCGTGGCTTCGATATTTGCGTTTGTCAGGGCGCGAGCGGGTAAGGCTGAACGTATCAGCCGGGATAGATATCGAGGAACGGATTGTCTATCAGGCGGCGCCGCTCAGGATGTCGGCGTTTTTTGAAAAACGCTTGCGATCTGGTGGGATAGTGCTGCTGCATTCTGCTGCTGCAGCCCGGCATTTTGCGGAAGAATGCTCACGGCTCGGCCTCCCGAAGCAAGAGCTTTCACTGGCCGCATTGGGCCCGCGTATAGCGGCTGCCGCCAAAGGGGGGTGGGCCGAGATTCTTTACACCAACACACCGGATGACGCTGCTTTGCTGGCCTTGGTTAAGCACATGTGCCAAGACCATTGAAATAATTGCTCTAGCACTATGTATCGGGAGCACCGGGTTGCAGAACAGGAATTGATGGAAAATTATCCCAGCCAAGCCAGCGAAAAAAGCACGCCCATGCGCACGATTTTGTGGGCGACTGGCGGCGCTTTTCTGCTCGGCGCATCATTGGTAGGCTATCTCGCTTATCGGATGGACGGACAGTGGGATACGGTCACCAAATCCACTCCAGACGCCGAATTTTCCAAGGTGCTTGGCGGAACAACCGGTTCGCCAAAGTCTAGCCCAAGCCCTTCGGAAACATCCGCCGAGACTAAAGCCGCAGAGCAGGCCACAGTCGCCGTAGAGCGCGTGGCCGAACAGCAAGGCGGCCTCGATCAACGTCTTGCGGCTGCGGAACAGCGGTTGGCGCAACTGGACCTGCAAACGCAGGCAGCAACCGGCAATGCCGCTCGGGCCGAGGGATTGCTGATTGCATTTGCTACCCGCCGCACTTTGGAACGCGGTGCGGAGCTTGGCTATCTGGCCGATCAATTGCGCATCCGGTTCAGCGACGCGCTGCCCAATGCAGTCAATACCGTGATTGCAACATCTCGCAATCCGATCACTCTTGATCAGTTGTTGGCAAGATTGGAGGGGCTGAGGCCGGAGCTATCCGATTCGACAGAGGAGCCCTCGCTTGACCGGTTTCAGCGGGAATTGAGCGAACTGTTCATCATTCGCCGTGAATCTTCACCGTCTCCGCAACCGGAACGCCGCTTGGACCGGGCGCGTTACTTCCTTGAAAGTGGCCGGGTTTCCGCTGCGATCGAGGAAGTCAAGAAACTGCCTGGGGCATCGCGCGCGGCGGCATGGATAAAGGATGCAGAACGCTATGACGCAGCGCAGCGGGCGCTCGATCTGATCGAGACGTCAGCCGTGTTGGAACCGCGTCGATTGCGTGATGGAGAGGGTAACCGGGTCCAACAGGGAAGCCCGGCTGAGGCGAACAAGTAGAGTTTAGGCTCTTAGCAATTCGGGCATATCGCCGGTAACGCCGCGCGCCTCGTCCATAAACCAGTGCTTTAGTGCCGGCGTTCGCTGGATGCCCGCCATGCCGAGCCGGCGAACAGCCGATGCTGCGCGCCCTGGTATTCCGAAAATCCGGGTCAGCCCGTCGGTTGCAAATGCAACGGAAAACGCGTCGAGCCCGCGCCAATTTTCATAGCGCGAGAGCAATTGCGCATCGCCAGGCTCAAGGCCCAGTCTCATTCCCTCTGCGAGAACCTGTGCCAGCGCTCCGACATCGCGCAGGCCCAGATTGAGACCCTGTCCGGCAATCGGATGAATTCCGTGCGCGGCATCGCCGATTAGAGCCAGTCGCGGCGCGGTGATCTTGGCTGTGTGATGAAAGCCGAGTGGATGCGATGATCGCGGCGCGACTGAAGTAATCTCGCCAAATATATCTCCCATACGCTTCTCAACTTCGGCCAGAAAAGCCCGATCGGACAGTTTCAATACGCCCGCCGCATCCTTTTCGGCAACCGTCCACACCAATGCGCTGCGGTGGGTGCCGTCGGCATTGTCGAGCATCGGCAAGAGCGCGAATGGCCCCGCCGCATAGAAGATTTCCCACGCCACGTTGTCATGCGGCAACTCGTGCGTCAGGCCGGCAATGATGGCCCGGTGAGTGTAATCCCATTTCGCGAGCATCAGACCTGCATCATCCCGGGTTGGGGAGTTACGCCCTTCAGCCGCGATCATCAGGCTGGCGGTCAAGGTCTGACCATCGCTGAGTGTGGCCGAAACGCCGAATTCGTCCCTGCGCCGCGTGGCGACCTCAACCTGTGAATGCCATGAAATAAGCGGTTCTTCCGCTGCCGCTTCGAACAGGGCCAGCCGTAATTCGCGATTGGCGAACATTCGGCCCAGCGACCCTTCGTGAGGTTCGGGTGTGAAATCCAGCCTGCCTGGACGCATCTGATCGGACACTGCGATTGAGGCAATCGGGCTACCATGCGGTTCCAGCCGATCAGCCAGTCCAATATTCTTGAAAAGATTCCAACTGGCGGTCGATATTGCCGAGGCGCGCCCGTCAAAGCCCTCTGCCGTTAGATCTGCTGGATTGGCGCGATCGACAACATGGCTGGTGAGGCCTTTCTTCGCTGCCGCCAGCGCCAAAGTCATCCCGACCAATCCGCCGCCCAAAATCAGTAAATCGCGTTTCTCTGTAGTGGACTGCATGATCGCCTTTTCCGTGCTGCATGGTGTAACTCTACTTGGCCATCAGCGAACTGTCGTGCAAGGACAATGCCTGCGATGTTTGCTTTCCGCCCCATAAATAGAGCGTTCGTGCCGCTGATGTTGCTGCTTGCGATGGTGGCGGCTGCGATTTTGCCTACGTCAGCTTATGCGCGTGACACCAACATCTCCGCCGAATTAATTGCAGAAAGCCCCGCGATTCCCGGCCAGCAAGTCATGCTGGCGATCCATTTCAGGCCCAATCCTGGCTGGCATGGCTATTGGAAAAACCCCGGCGATGCCGGTTACGGGATGCAGCTAGATTGGCAATTGCCCGCCGGTTGGGAAGCAGGGGAGCCGCTGTATCCGGTTCCGCACCAGTTGGTCATCAGCGGATTGATGAACCATGTCTATGAAGGGCCTTACGCGGTCTTGATTCCGGTCAAAGTGCCGGCAACCTTCGCAGCTGGGCAGGTGATTCCAATCAGTGTCGACGCACAATGGCTGGCCTGTACGGATGTGGTCTGCGTGCCGGAAGAGGCGATGCTGCGCGCGGCAGTGTCAGCCGGCGCCAAATCTGCCGATGGGCGCTTTACCGACTGGCGAGCAGCGATCCCGCCGCAGCTCGACCGCGCGGGAACATTTCAGATTACTGGACAATTTCTGCGCCTGGCAATTCCGCTTCCCGCTTCGCTCGAACTTCCCGATCCGCATGTCTATCTCGCCAACGAAGATTTGGTTTCCTACAGCTCGAAGCAGCGTTTCAGCCGGAAGGGTGATTTGCTGATTGCCGAAATCCCGCTGGCCATGTTTGGCAAACCGCCGACAACGATCGAAGGAATTTTCGCCTTTGAGGACGGTGCTGGTGTCCGCTTCACCGCTGCAGGTGGGACCGTACCGGATGGCGGGATTCCGTTGCCGAGTGTAACTCCTGAAACGCCGCCGCTTTATATCCTGTTGTTGGGCGCTTTGGCGGGCGGATTGCTGCTCAACATAATGCCATGTGTGTTTCCGATCCTCAGCCTGAAGGCACTCAGTCTGGCGCGTGCGGGCGGTAGCCAGCGCGAAGCCCGGGCCGAAGGTCTGGCCTATACTGGCGGCGTGGTCTTGGCCTGCGTGGCGCTTGGCGGTTTATTGCTCATTTTACGCGCTGCGGGAGAGCAGGTGGGCTGGGCGTTTCAATTGCAGGAACCGGGCGTGGTGGTTGCATTGGCCGTGCTGTCTGCTGCGATCACTGCCAATTTTGCAGGCATGTTCCAGCTGCCATCTTTCTCCATCACCCGAAGCGGCGAACCGGCGAGTGCCTTTGCCACCGGGCTGCTCGCAGCGGTGGTCGCGACGCCGTGCACCGGCCCGTTCATGGCGGCGGCTTTGGGTGCCGCGCTGCTGCTTCCGCCAGTGCAGGCATTGGTGCTGTTTGCTGCATTGGGATTTGGCCTCGCCTTGCCGTTCCTGCTCATCGGGTTCGTGCCCGCGCTGCGGCGATTGCTACCGAAGCCCGGCTCATGGATGGAGACATTTCGCAAGCTGATGGCCGTGCCGATGGGCCTGACCGCGCTGGCGTTACTATGGCTTTGCTGGAGGCTGGGTGGTCCCTATCTTGCTGTCCTTGCGATCCTGATGGCTGCATTCTTGCTGGTGGTGTTAAAGGCAGTGCAAATGAGGCGGGCCGGGAATTGGGCATCTACCGCCGCAATATTGGCGCTTCTGGCCGCAGGAATTTCCGGGCTGCTTTTTTCTTCCGCCGACTTCCAGGCACCCGGCGATGCTGCATCTCAATCGATTTTGCAGCCGGTGACGTTCAGCGAAGCCAATCTGGCTGAAGCCCGCGCGACTGGCCGCCCGGTGTTCCTTTGGTTCACCGCCGATTGGTGCGTCACCTGCAAGGTCAATGAAGGGTTGGCAATCGAGAGGGAGGCAACCCGTGCTGCGTTTGAAAGGGCCGGAGTGATCGCAGTTCAGGGCGACTGGACCGAACGAGATCCGGCAATCACTGCTTTTCTGACCAAACAAGGCGTGGCCGGGATCCCGCTTTACATCTGGTACACCCCGAACGGGC
>JBBKWK010000171.1:0-4498 GCA_037968915.1 Pontixanthobacter sp. | reverse complement strand
CGCTATTGCATTGATGTGCTGGCGCAAATTCAGGCGATCAAATCGGCACTCGCCAAAGTCGAGAGCGAGGTGCTCAAGGATCATGCTGCCAGCTGTGTTGCAGCCGCCATCGCTTCGGGCGACGAAGCCGAGCAGCGCACCAAATTCAACGAATTGATCGAATTGCTGGAGCGCCAGCGCCGCTAAAGCTTACTCGCTGCCTTTTAACGATCCAGGTTCATTGGCGAGCACTTGGACCACAGCAGTCCATACCGCGACATTCTGGCGCAATTGCACCGGATCGATCTTGTCCAGCGTATCGTCTGGCGTGTGGTGCAGATCGAAATACCGCGTGCCGTCTTGCTGAAGGTCAATGATCGCGCCTTTCTGGTCGCGCGAGATATTGATGTCTGCGCCGCCGGTAGCGACCGTCGGGGACTGGGCCACTCCAAAACGCGCTACCGCCGCAGCTAGTTTCTTCGCTAGCACTAGATTGCTTGCCCCGAAATTGGTTTGGATTTGCCAGATGCGGTCCGCCCCAAAATCACTTTCCAGGCCCACCCCAACCGGTTCATCGATATGTGCAGCGGAGTAGGCTTTGCTGCCCCACAGCCCGACTTCCTCCGCGCCCGCGAACAATACGCGAATGGTGCGAAGAGGCTTTGCGGCCATCGATGCGTGCCGGGCAGCAGCGACGATAATTGCACAGCCTGCACCGTCGTCCATCGCGCCGGTTCCGAGGTCCCAGCTGTCGAGGTGACAGGCGAGCAGAACCGGCGGCAGCGAACGATCGCGTCCGACGATTTCGCCCACGACATTGCCCGATTCGGTTTGCCCAAGATTTTGCGGGGTCAAAGTGAGTTTCATAGTCACCGGCTTGCCGCCAGATCGCATGAACATCCGTTCCAGATTGGCGGCATCGGGCAGTGACAAAGCGCCAGCGGGGATCATCCCATCGACCACCCGCGTGCCGCCAGTATGCGGGTTGCGGTGGTAATCTGTGCCGACTGACTTGATGACCGAGGCAACCGCGCCCTTCTCAGCCGCGATGCTCGCACCTACCCAGCGCGCCGGACCGGCGAAACCGTATTGCGAGCCGTCCTGCGTCGGCGTCATCGAATGGCTGATATAGGCGATCTTGCCTGTCAGACTTCCGGCAGCAGCAGCCTGCAAATCGGCGACAGTCGGGAACATCACGACCTCAGCAGTTATGCCATCCGCGCCTGTTGACGCGCTGCCGCCCAGCGCGGTCACATGAAATGGTTGCGGGAATGGTGAGACAATCTCGGCTGTTTCCGCGCCGCGCACCCAGGTATCCATCATGAAAGGCTCATTTGCCACATTCGCGAAGCCATTGGCTTTCAGCCACGCCATTGCCCAATCACGGCCGCGTGTTTCTGCCTCGGTACCAGCCTGACGCGGCCCGACTTCTGTCGTCAGCCCTTCGACAAAATTCCACGCGATGGTGTCTTTTGCGAGCGCAATATCGGCGTGATCGGGCGTTTGAGCCATCACAGCGGTTGCGGAAACGGAGAGCGAAAGTGCGGCCAGCGCAGAGAGGGTTTTATGCATGGCCGGCGTGCTATCGCGGCCCGCATTCGAAGTCCAGCTTGCCCGCAGGCGATCCACACTCTATCTGCGCGGCAAATCCGAGAACATCACCCGATACGATCCGAAGGACCCGCGATGGCCGCTCAATATGCATATGTCATGAAAAACATGACCAAGACCTTTCCCGGTGCGAAGAAGCCTGTGCTGGAGAATATCAATCTCCAGTTTTACCAAGGCGCGAAGATTGGCATCGTTGGCCCTAACGGTGCCGGTAAATCCACGCTGATCAAGATCATGGCCGGGCTGGACACCGATTTCACTGGTGAAGCATGGCCGGGCGAAAATATCTCGGTTGGTTATCTGGCGCAGGAACCGCAGCTGGACGAGAGCAAGAATGTGCTCGAAAACGTCAAGGATGGTGCGCGCGAAACCGCCGACATGGTTGATCGGTTCAATGCGATCTCCGCCGAAATGGGCGATCCGCAAGACGACACCGATTTTGATGCGCTGATGGAAGAAATGGGCGTGCTGCAGGAGAAGATCGACGCGGTTGACGGGTGGACGCTCGACAACCAGCTCGAAATTGCAATGGAGGCCCTACGCTGCCCACCATCCGATGCACCGGTCGACAATCTGTCTGGCGGTGAAAAACGCCGCGTCGCGCTGACCCGGCTGCTGATTCAGAAGCCCGGCATCCTGCTGCTGGATGAGCCGACCAACCATCTGGATGCAGAAAGCGTCGAGTGGCTGGAAAACCATCTGAAAGAATATGCGGGTGCGGTGCTGATGATCACCCATGACCGCTACTTCCTCGACAATGTGGTTGAATGGATTCTGGAACTCGATCGCGGATCTTACTATCCGTATGAAGGCAATTACTCGACCTATCTCGAGAAGAAAGCCAAGCGCATGTCGCAGGAAGACCGCGAGGATTCCGGTCGGCAGAAGGCACTGTCAGAAGAGCTGGAATGGATTCGTCAGACGCCCAAGGGCCGCCAGACCAAATCGAAGGCCCGCCTGCGCAAGTTTGAACAGCTGCAGGACGCACAGGGTGACCGCAAGCCGGGCAAGGCCCAGATCGTGATTCAGGTGCCCGAACGGCTCGGCAGCAAGGTGATCGAAGCGAAGGGTCTGACCAAGGCCTATGGCGACAAATTGCTGTTCGAAAACCTCGACTTCATGTTGCCGCCGGGCGGAATTGTCGGGATTATCGGCCCTAACGGCGCGGGTAAATCGACGCTGTTCAGAATCATCACCGGCCAAGAAACACCCGACAGCGGCGATATTGCCATCGGCGAAACCGTCCATCTCGGGTATGTTGATCAGAGCCGAGACGATCTCGATCCCAAGCACAACGTCTGGCAGGAAATATCGGACGGGCTGGATTACATGAAGGTCAATGGCCACGACATGAGCACGCGGGCCTATGTCGGTGCGTTCAATTTCAAGGGTGCGGACCAACAGAAAGTCGTTGGCAAGTTGTCGGGCGGTGAACGCAATCGCGTCCATATGGCCAAGATGCTTAAGGACGGCGGGAACGTACTGCTGCTCGATGAGCCAACCAACGATCTCGACGTGGAAACTCTGCGCGCGCTGGAAGATGCTATCGAGAATTTCGCTGGCTGCGCCGTGGTGATCTCGCATGACCGCTTCTTCCTCGATCGCCTCGCAACACATATTCTGGCGTTTGAAGGCGATAGCCATGTGGAATGGTTTGAAGGCAATTTCGGTGCGTATGAAGAAGACAAGCGCCGCCGTCTGGGCGATGCGGCGGATCGGCCTACACGGTTGGCGTATAAGAAGCTGACCCGCTGAGGAATTGGATTTGACTAGGTATCCCAGCGTTGGCGCCAAAGTCTGCTAAAGTCGTTTTTGCCGGTCGCTTGTACTGAAGGCGATGGGCCGCAGTGTGATCACGCGTGCCCCGTTTCCAATTCATAAAGCATTTCTCCGTATGCCTGTTTTTGCAAGCAAGGGATGCTGATCACGTGATCGAGATCGAAATTCAAAACGAGACCCATCAGTCTCATGAGCGGATCAAGATGGCCGTCATGCCCCGCATCGGCGAAGGACTGCGTTTGCGCGAGCCCAACGGTTTCTGGGCGTCGTATGACATATTGGATTTATGGTACCAGAAGGCCGATTACGGCGATATCTGGGTGCCATATCTGCACGTCCGCAGGACACCCGCCGAAGATGAAGCGGCGCCGCAGCAAGAATTCAAGGGCCAAAATGGCTCCGCGAATGCGGTCAGAAATGGGGAGGTTGTCCCATTCGTAATCTGATTAAACGAATTGATGCGCCCGCAGCCGCCAATCAGGATCGGCCGACCAAAAAAGATGCGCCGCGTCCGGACATCGGAGCCGATGATCTGCACACCAAGCCAAGTCCAGATGCAGAAGAACAACCTTTTCTGAAGGGCAATATGGCAATTGGTCGGCGAGTTCCCATGCCCGAAACCGGGCCTGCTGAGACCCAGCGTGATGTTCAAGCGAGCATCCCCTGCTGCCTGCTGGTCGACGACTCTCGCATGATTCGTAAAGTTGCGCGCCGGATCGTTTCGGATGCCGGCTATGCTATCGATGAAGCCGAAAATGGCCAAGAAGCTCTCGACAAATGTAAGATTGCTATGCCCGACCTGATCCTGCTCGATTGGGATATGCCGATTATGTCAGGCCTCGAATTTCTAGCTGCAGTTCGAAAAGTGCCGACGATAAAGCGGCCCAAGATCGTCTTTTGTACGACCAAATCAGATGTTTTCGATATCCACAAGGCAATCGATTATGGTGCCGATGAATATGTTACCAAGCCATTCGACGAGGCGAGCCTAACAGCGAAGTTGAAGAAAATCGGTGCCGCTTAGATACGCGTGAACGCGGTGAAATTGGTGGCCGGTCTACGGCACCAGCCAAGTGCTACGAACTTCGCCATTACCGAATTCAAACCGCGCGCGGCGGTGTCCGGTATT
>JBBKWK010000170.1:0-8044 GCA_037968915.1 Pontixanthobacter sp. | reverse complement strand
TCTTCACGGTGGAATGGTTTGGTTACATAATCGTCAGCCCCGAAGCCGAAGCTGCGGATCTTGCTGTCCATCTCGGCAATGCCGGACAGGATCAGAACCGGCGTCTGCACCTTGGCGACGCGCAATTTCTTGAGCACATCATAGCCGTGCATGTCTGGCAGATTGAGGTCGAGCAGGATGATATCGTAATCATACAGCTTGCCCAGATCGAGGCCTTCTTCGCCCAGATCGGTTGAATAGACATTAAACCCCTCGGTCGTCAGCATCAGCTCGATGGCTTTTGCCGTCGTCGGCTCATCTTCGATCAATAGTACTCGCATGGGAAAGTCCCCCTTTACCCGAAATCTCGCAGCCCAAACCAGATGGTCCAAACCAAACGGCCTAAATTCAAATGGCCGGTAACCCCTTATCAAGAGGTATTGACCTGTATTAACCACACAACTTCTGAACAGAAAAGGTTAATTAAGCGTAAACCTATGTTTTCCGGCGAGTCGCTTTGTTTGTTTGACCCCTTGCGGGGCGGGCCTCAAACGCCGGATTCCTTGTTTTGGCCCTCAACCGCCGGGCGCCCGCATCCGCGGGCTTGGCTTTCCTCGCATAAGCTCGGGCGTGCGGTCGCGCTTGCGGTCCGCTGGTCGCGGACCGATCCATTCCCGGCATCATTTGTTTGTCCTTGGTCGCGGCAGCCAAAGGCCGACTGGCCGCCGCCGCTTATGCGGCGAAGCCAAGCAGGCCGGATGGCCTGCGCCCGGCGTGTGAGGTGCCCGGCAGGGGCCAACAAGCAACTCTGCCGAGCCTTGGTTCAACCTCTACCGCAACCCTTCCATCTTCTTTTGCCGCCTGCGTTGCACGCTGCTGCCAATGCCCATCGCCTCGCGGTATTTAGCGACTGTGCGCCGCGCCAGCTCGAAGCCTTCTTGTCTCAGCAGCTCGACCAATTTGTCGTCCGACAGGATTTTCTTCGGGTCTTCCGCGTCGGTCAGCACTTTGATCCGGGCCTTGACCGCTTCGGACGATGCTCCGCCTTCGCCGTCTGCATCCGCGCCGACACCGCTGGTAAAGAAATATTTCAGTTCAAACGTGCCCCGGTCACAATGGAGATATTTGTTCGAGGTTACCCGGCTGACCGTGCTTTCATGCATCTCGATTGCCTCGGCCACAGTGCGCAAGGTCAGCGGTTTCAGTTCCGAAACGCCGCGCCGGAAAAACCCGTCCTGCTGTTTGACGATTTCGGCGGAGACTTTCAGGATCGTCTTCTGCCGCTGATCGAGCGCCTTGATCAACCAATTGGCATCGCCCAGCCGTTCCTGCAGCCAAGCCCGCGATTCCTTATCCGCACTGCCGTCGCGCAGTTCGAGATAATAGCTGCGATTGACCACCAGGCGCGGCAGGGTTGCCTCGTTCAGCGAGATGTTCCAGCCAGCCCCATCATCGCTAGCCTGACCCTGTTCGATCAGCACGTCGGGAACCACTGCGGTGCCTTCGCTAGCGCCGAATTGCAGGCCGGGGCGCGGATCATAGGTCCTGAGCTCGGCCAGCATATCGGCAAAGTCCTCGTCATCGACATCGCACATGCGCCGCAATTGTTCGAACGATCCCTTGGCGATCAGATCGAGATTGTCGATCAGGCGGGCCATGCAGGGATCGTACCGGTCCGCTTCGCGTGCCTGAAGGGCCAGACATTCCGCCAGATTGCGCGCCCCGACCCCGGCGGGTTCAAGCGAATGGACCACGGTCAGGGCCCGCTCAACTTCGGCCACTGGCACGCCCAGCTCCAGCGCCACTTCGCGCTCGTCCATGGTCAGATAGCCGGCATCATCAATCTGACCGATCAGGTACCGCGCCAAAAATTCCTCGCGCCCGTCGCCCGATGCCAGGCCGACCTGTTCATTCAGATGATCCGCCAGACTGATGGCGCCGCCGCTGCGTTCGTCAATCGACGGGCCCTCTGCGCCGATAGATTGGCTGCCTGCGCTGCCCCATTCGCCGTCACCTGTATCCCTGTCGCGGTCGATTGTTTCGGCGGCGATATCGAGCGGTTGGTCATTCTCGCCCGCGCCTTCTCCCATCAGCCCTTCGGCCAACACGGTGTCGGCAGACGTTTCTTCTGGGGGACTTTCAGGCCTATCGTCGCCGTCATCGCTATCGCGGGTAACTTCGCCCGCTTCCAGCAGTGGGTTCGATTCCAGCGCCTCGCCAATGAAAGTTTCAATTTCGAGGTTGGACAGCGCCAGCAGCTTGATCGCCTGCTGCAATTGCGGCGTCATTACCAGCGACTGTGATTGCCGCAGATCCAGACGCGGGCCCAATGCCATTGATCAGGTTCCGACTGGCAACAGCTCTGGGGGGCCGGGATGGATCACAGGGTGAAACCTTCGCCCAGATACAAACGCCGCACATTTTCATCGGCTACAAGATCCTGCGGCGTGCCCGCAAACAACACTTGCCCGCCGTAGATTATGCAGGCCCGGTCGACGATATCCAGAGTTTCGCGGACGTTGTGATCTGTAATCAGCACGCCGATCCCGCGATCCTTAAGGTCGATCACCAGATCGCGGATATCGCTGATCGACAGTGGGTCGATCCCGGCGAAGGGCTCATCCAGCAACATGATCGAGGGTTTCGCCGCCAGCGCGCGGGCGATTTCGCAGCGGCGGCGTTCACCGCCCGACAGCGCCATTGCGGCGGAACTGCGCAGGCGCTGCAATCCGAATTCATCGAGCAGCCGTTCCAGCTCGGCGGCGCGGGTATCCTTATCCGGCTCGACCATTTCGAGTACGCAATTTATATTCTGTTCGACCGTCATTCCGCGAAAGATGGAAGTTTCCTGCGGCAGATAGCCAAGGCCCAAAATCGCGCGGCGATACATCGGCAGTTTGGTGACATCTTCGCCGTCCATCAGGATGCGGCCCGAATCGGGGCGGACCAGTCCCATGATCGAATAGAAACAGGTGGTCTTGCCCGCGCCATTGGGACCGAGCAGTCCCAGCACTTCCCCTTTGCCGACGGTCAGAGAGATATCGGACAGCACCGCCCGCTTGTCATAAGACTTGGCGATGGAGATCACTTCCAGCCCGCCCTGCGGGATGGGCGCGGAAGCATCGGGCCGGGAATGCGCCGAATCGGTGGAATTGGCGGCAATTGCGCCGGCGCCGGTGTTGTCTAAGTTCGTCATCATCAACCCATGTAGCAGTGCGGCGCTGACAAAAAACCCCTCAGATAAGAATTTTGGCAAGGTTTGTGCATGGCATCCGCCGCGCAATGCCTTTGTCGTGGAAATCCTAACAGAGTTACCGCATTTGACTGTTGGACCAAGGTTTGAGATACTTCTTCGCGGGACAGTGGGTGAGGACATAAATATGGGCCGAACGGTCGACAAAGCCTCGGATGGCAAGACAACCGCCACCGCCAGCAAATGTGACTGGCGCCGCGGGATGAGCAACAACGTTGCCTACGCCCTGCTGATCTACACCGGCTTGCAAATTTTCGTGACCGTTCATGCGATGGAACGCGGCGGCGTTAGTTCGATCCTGCCCTATTTCGCGTTGGTCGTATTGGTCGTTGGCATCATCCCTGCCTGCCGTTTTTTCGAACGCCGGTGGATGGGGCTGGACGATGAGCAGGCGGCAGATAAATCGTTAAAGCCCGCCTATCGCCGCGATCAATTTGCGCTTTGGGCGCTGGCTATCGGCCTGCCCTTTGGCTTGACGGCACTGTTCAAGGCTGTCGCTGCCGCATAACCGGTTCAGCATTCTTGCGCGCGGTCTGACCCTACCCTAGGCCGGGACGATGTTTCAGGCCGGTAATTTCCCATGATCGATGTTTCCACCGCGCAGGATCGCTGCGCCCAATTGCTTGACGCCGCGAAGCGTCACGGCGCAACCAGTGCAGATGCTGTGGCCGGTGCCAGTTCGTCGGAGGCGGTCAGTGTCCGCCTTGGCAAGCTGGAAGATGTCGAACGATCCGAAGGTGAAGAGATCGGCCTGCGAGTTTTTGTCGGCAAGCGCTCCGCCTCGATCAGCACCAGCGATTTTAGTGCCGCCGCGTTCGAAGAATTGGCCGAGCGGGCGGTCGCCATGGCCACCGCCGCGCCGGAAGACCCCTACGCCGGGATTGCGCCGCCTGAAATGCTCGCCCGGGGCGCGCTTCCGATCCTTGATCTGGTCGATCGCACGGAGCCGGACCCGCAGGCACTTCGCGCCATGGCAGAAGAAACCGAGGATGCCGCGCGGGCGGTGCCCGGCGTAACCAACAGCGAAGGCGGTAGCGCCAGCTTCGGCCGGTCGGTTGCCGCATTGGTCACCAGCAACGGTTTCGCTCAAGGATATGGCGCCACCAGCCATTCACTCAGCGCCAGTGTAATTGCGGGCGAGGGTAGCCTTATGCAGCGCGACTATGCCTACCGGACCATGCGCCACGCCGCCGATTTACCGCCTGCATCAGAAATTGGCCGCCGTGCCGGGGATCGAGCAGTCGCACGGCTCAACCCCGGCGGCCTGGCTAGCGGGACCATGACAGTGGTGTTTGATCCGAGGGTCGGCGGGACATTAATTGGCCATTTGCTTGGCGCGATTTCGGGCAGCGCGATTGCGCGTCGCTCCAGTTTCCTGCTGGACAAATTGCAGGACGACATTTTCGCGCCCGGCATCAGGATATTGGACAATCCGCATTTGCCGCGCGGTCTGCGATCACGCCCTTTTGACGGTGAAGGCCTGCCCACCGCGCCGCGCGCTTTGGTGGAGGGCGGCAGACTGACTGGCTGGCTCACCAATTTATCCGCCGCACATCAGTTAAACATTGCGCCAACCGGCCATGCAGCACGCGGCGGCAGCGGCGCTCCGGGAATATCTGCCACCAATGTCCATTTGGAAGCTGGCACTGTCACCCGCGCCGAATTGATCGCGGATATCGCGGACGGTGTGCTGGTGACTGAATTGTCCGGCCAAGGGGTCAATGCGGTGACCGGCAATTACAGCCGCGGCGCGTCGGGATTTCGGATCGTAAATGGCGAAGTGGCCGGGCCGGTCGCCGAATTCACCATCGCCGGGAACCTTCTGGCCATGATGGCCGCTTTAAGTGCAGCGGATGATCTCGAAATGCATCGCGCAATCAATGTGCCGACCCTGCGGATCGACGGGATGGTAGTAGCAGGGGAATGAGAATGGCGGGATTTTGGCGAATAGCATTGGCAGTAATCTTGCTGCTTGCGCCTGCGGTAAGCGCGCCTGTCCATGCATTGATACCGGCCGCACCAGAAGCAGCAGAGAACCCCGCTCCTGCAGAACCGCAAATCGCCAGCACTGCAGAGGCTGGTTCGGACAAACGGATCACGGCCCGGATACGCGATATCTTCAGCCAGTTACCCTCGCTTTCGGCGGTGACTGTGTCGGTCAGCAAAGGCGTCGTTTCGCTGACCGGAACAGTGCCTGATGCTGCTGCAAAAACCCGCGCCGAGACGATTGCTGGCCGTGTAGATGGGGTGGTGACGGTGGAGAATGCGCTGGAGCGCGATGTCTCGGTCGATGGCAACCTCGGGGCGCTGGACGGCCTGTCAGACAAGGTCGATGGCTTTGTCGCGATGCTGCCGCTGATTGCGGCGGCCATTGCGGTTGGATTGACCATTGGCCTGATCGGTTATCTCATCGCCGGGTTCAGCGCGCTGTGGCGCAAAGTCGCTCCGAACAGTTTTCTGGCTGAATAGATCGCCAGCGCGATCCGCTTCGTATTTGTGGTTGGCGGCATGGTCATCGCGCTGGACATGATCGGCGCAGGCGCATTGCTCGGCGCAGTCCTTGGCGGCGCGGGCGTGGTCGGGGTCGCGCTGGGTTTCGCGATGCGCGATACGATCGAAAACTATGTCGCTTCTTTGATGCTGTCGCTGCGCCAGCCTTTTCGTGCGAATGACCATGTCCTGATCGATGATCTGGAGGGGCGGGTGATCCGTCTGACCAGCCGCGCCACGGTTTTGATGACGCTGGATGGCAACCATCTTCGTATTCCCAACTCCACCGTGTTCAAGGCGGTGATTGTCAATTTCACGCGCAATCCGCAGCGCCGGTTTGATTTCGAACTGGGCATCGATGCGGACGATGATGCCGGAGCAGCGCGGAAACTTGGCGTGGAAATTCTCGGCGGACTGGATTTCGTGCTCGACAACCCGCCACCCTCAGCCCGGGTTGAACAGGTTGGCGATTCCAATATCGTGATCAAATATCTTGGCTGGATCGATCAGCGGGAAGCCGATTGGCACAAGGCCCGCAGCCAAGCGATCCCGGCAGTAAAGGATGCGCTGGAGCAGGCCGGCTTCGCATTGCCCGAACCGATTTACCGGTTGAAGTTCGATGCCGGCACGCAGCTGCCGATTGGTTCTGCCGAGTTGACTGAAACAATCGCCGATCAGGGTTCGGCGCGAGCACAGCCAGCTACAACGAAACGCGCGAAAACATCCCCGAGCGCAGGCAGCGCGGACGTATCGCCGGATACGCAGGTGGAAGAGATGGTCGACGCTGAACGGTCAGTCACCTCGGATGAACATGATCTGCTCGATGCGGGCAGGCCGGTCGAATAAAGGGGATTATCCCTTTTTGGCTTTTTCGGCGCGCTCGATTGCTTCCAGCAAGACCTGACGCGCTTCGGCAGCATCGCCCCACAGGCCGACGCGGACCCATTTTTCGGCTTCCAGATCTTTGTAATGGGTGAAAAAATGTTCGATCTGCTGCAGCACGATCGAAGGTAGATCGCCGCGCTCACCGACATCGGAATAATACGGGAAAGTGGTGTCGACCGGCACGCAGATCAGCTTTTCATCGCCGCCATGCTCGTCTTCCAGATTGAGCACGCCAATCGGGCGGGCGCGGACGACGCAACCTGCGATAAATGGCGAGCGCGCAATAACCAGCGCATCCAGCGGATCGCCATCAGGTGACAACGTGTGCGGGATGAAGCCGTAATTGGCCGGGTAACGCATCGGCGTATGCAGGATACGGTCAACGAACAACGCGCCGGACGCCTTGTCGAATTCGTATTTTACCGGCTCGCCGCCTGATGGCACTTCGATAATTACGTTGAGGCTTTCGGGCGGATTATCGCCGATCGGGATCATGTCGATGTTCATGGGGCGCACCTCTAGCCGCCGCTCGTCGCCCCGCCAAGACTAATTTTGCTGCAGTGCAATAAATGCGACCGGCGATGCAGGCAAAGCGCCGCGCCCATTGCAGGAGCGCGGCCAAGCATTTAAGCGCGCAGACCTATGGCACATAACACCCCTCAGGCAATTCGCGGCACGCAGGATATATTCGGTGCCGATGCGGAAGCTTTCGCATTCGTGGTCGAGACTTTCGAGCGGGTCCGCAAGTTGTACCGCTTCCGCCGCGCCGAAATGCCGGTGTTCGAAAAGACCGAAGTGTTCGCCCGCTCGATTGGCGAGACCACTGATGTGGTATCGAAGGAAATGTATTCCTTCGAGGATCGCGGCGGCGAATCGCTCACACTGCGGCCCGAATTCACCGCCGGGATTGCCCGCGCTTATTTGACCAATGGCTGGCAACAGCATGCCCCTCTGAAACTGGCGACGCACGGCCCGCTGTTCCGTTACGAACGCCCGCAGAAAGGCCGCTACCGCCAGTTCCACCAGCTCGATGCCGAAATTATCGGTGCGGGCGAACCGCAGGCCGATGTCGAATTGCTGGCTATGGCGGATCAACTGCTCAAGGAGTTGGGCATTGCGGATGGGGTCACGCTGCAGCTCAATACGCTGGGCGATGCCGACAGCCGCGAGGCATGGCGTAGCGCGCTGGTCGAATATTTCCGCGCCGTGAAAGGCGAATTATCGGAGGACAGTCAGGAACGGCTGGAGAAAAACCCGCTGCGCATCCTCGACAGCAAGGATCGCCGCGATCAGGCGTTTGTGGCGGATGCCCCGCAAATTGACGATTTCCTGAGCAGCGAGGCGAAAGATTTCTTTGCCGCCGTGACCTCGGGTCTGGACGCCGCCGGGGTGGCATGGACCCGCAACGCAGCCTTGGTGCGCGGCCTAGACTATTAC
>JBBKWK010000169.1:0-4221 GCA_037968915.1 Pontixanthobacter sp. | reverse complement strand
ACCCGCATCATATTGCCGAAGGATATCTTCTCCAGATCGGCCTGCGAATAGCCGCGCCGCGCCAATTCGGTAAACAGTGCCGGATAGGCTGACACATCCGGCATATCCCCCAGCGTGATGGGGATACCGTCAAAGTCCCCGCCGATACCAATATGATTGACCCCGGCAGTCTGCCGAATCCGGTCGATGTGGTCGGCCATGTCGGACACCGTGCTTGGCGGCAAGGGATTGTCGGTGTCCCATTTCGCCACGCCTGCAGTCGCCTCATCGGGTGCGCCGGGCCAAATATTCGCCAGCCGGGCTTCCTCTGCCGCACGGCGCGCATTATACTGCCGCACTTCCTCCTTCACGAAGGCAGGATAGGCAACCACCATCACCACGCCGCCATTTTCGGCCAACCGCGTGAGCACACTGTCGGGCACGTTGCGGGCATGACCATTGATTCCGCGCGCACCGGAATGACTGAAGATTACCGGTGCCCTGGCGATATCAAGCGTATCGAGCATGACTTTTTCGGTGACATGGCTGAGATCGACCAGCATCCCCATGCGGTTCATTTCGCGCACCAGATCCTTGCCGAAATCAGTCAGGCCATTGTGCTCGGGCGCGTCGGTGGCACTGTCAGCCCACGGTGTATTCTTTGAGTGAGTCAGCGTCATATAGCGTGCGCCCAGCGCATACATCTGGCGCAGCACACCCAGACTCGATCCGATCGAATGGCCGCCTTCCATCCCGATCAGCGAGGCAATTTTGCCCTGCGCCCGGGCCGCTTCCACCTGATCCGCAGTAACCGCCAGCGCAAGGTCATCAGGATATCGATTAATCAGCCGCTTCGTAACATCGATCTGTTCCAGGGTTGTCTGCACCGCAACTGGCTCTGTCAGGTTTGCAGAGACATAGACTGACCAGAACTGGGCACCGACCTTGCCTTGACGCAGCCGGGCAATATCAGTGTGCATGGTGCGTTCTGCAGGATGATCTTCCGCATTGACCCGCGTGTCGGTAAAATCGAAATCCGCGATCACGTTGCGGTATCGGTCACGAAGTTCGCCCGGCACATCGTTATGGCCGTCCCATACCGGCGCCGCCTGCAAAGCAGCCGCAGCAATATCGTCCGGAGATTGTGCCAATGCAGGGGTCGCTAGTAACAACACTGGTGTCAGGATCGACGACACGCTGACGGCATATTTCATAATTTGCTTTCTACAATGTGCGATCAATGCGGAACTTGCGGTGATGCTACGCGCTATTGAAACATCAGAGCAAATTGAGGCAAGGTCAAATTATCATGTTGCAGGCAAAGTGGAACAGCAAAATCATCGCAAAATCAGGCAATACGGTGGTGGTGGACGGGAACCATTATTTCCCTAGGGAATCGGTCGATCAAGATATCCTGCTGGATAGCGACAGCACTACTATTTGCGGATGGAAGGGCACAGCACGGTATTATTCACTCGCGATTGACGGCAAAACTAACGAAAATGCGGCGTGGTATTATCTCGATCCCAAAGAAGCTGCGGCCGAAATCAAAGACCATGTTGCTTTCTGGAAGGGCGTTGAGGTGTCTGAGGCATGATCCGCACCGGCGCCATCTGGTTGCTGGCGCTATTCTATGCTGTTGCGGGCTATGCCCATATCGTAAATCCCGCACCGTTCCTCAGGATCATCCCGGCCGCCGTAGCGTGGCCAGACGCAGTGGTGTTCTGGACCGGAATTGCAGAGATATTTGGCGCGGCTGGCTTGATCCAACCATGGTCGAAGCCTTTGCGGCGGGCGGCAGGGATCGGCTTGGCGCTGTACGCATTATGCGTATGGCCAGCCAATATGAATCATTTCGCGATGGACATGGCGCGCGGTGATGGCGGGATCGTAGGTGATGGAGCCGTGGTCGGAGGCATGGGCCTCGCCTACCATATACCCAGAATGATCGCGCAGCCGGTAATCATCTGGCTTGCCTTATGGGCGAGCGAAGCGACCGACTGGCCGTTCCGCCCACACAAGGCCTGAGCCCCAAGATAGTAGGGCGCAGCGATTAAACTGCGCCCCGCTAAATCAAGTCAGGTGCTTTGAAACAGCAGCCGTCATCTTGAACATGGAAATCTGGTCCTTACCAATCACCGGAACCAGCTTGGCATCGGGATTGATCTGGCGCTTGTCCTTGCTGTCCTGCAGAGAATTGGCCTTGATATAGACCCAAATCTTGGAAGTAACCTCTGCACGGGTCATCGGACCCTTGCCGATTACGTTCTCAAGATCACCCGAAAGAGTTACGGGTTTCTGTAGTGCATTGTTCTTACCAGCCATATTTAGTTCCTTTCATGTTGGCGTATTCGATCCAATTTCCGGCTAATTAAACGTGCCGGATTATCAGATATCCTCCTCATCCCACGCGTCGTCTTCCACTTCATGCCGGGCGTAGGTCCCGGTAAGCACGGCAGCGCCGATGACATGGCCACGCATGGCCGCCACCAGCTCTTCCCGTCCGGCACCTGGCATCAGGGTCAGCGGGAGATCGAGAGCGTAGATCTGAAACACATAATCATGCGCTGCATCGTCCGATTTCGGATCGGGCAGCAACCATTCGGAATTCTTGAGGGCATTTTTGCCAACGCGCGGCGGCACTTCGCCCTCCAGCAATTTACCCTTTTGCGCGGGCAGCCCCCAAACCAGCCAATGGCAGGCTGGCGTATCACTGCCATCTTTTGCGGAATCAGCGTCTTCCACGATGATCACCAATTCCTGAGTACCGGGTGGCGGTGCATTCCATTCCAGCGGCGGAGCAACTGCATCTTCTTCTTGTGCTGTAAAACAAGGGTCCAATTCCGCGCCATCGGCAAATGCGGGGCTGGCGAGTGAGAAGCCTGCGCGGCCAAACTCACGTTCACCAACCAACGCAGCCACCGTTAGCTTACCATGTCCGGCACGGACATTATTCAGCGCGGGGGCAAGCCAGGCAGGAACGGACTGGGACATGTACGACATTCTCCTATTACTCCTCTTCTCTAGGCTGATTGACCGCGAGCGGCGAGGCTTGGAGGCGGAAAATTCAAGGTTTTCCACTGGACCGAGCGAAAAATAGGTCGAATTTTGCCATCTTTCTATCCGTAAAGCCAAAAAATCGTCATTTGGCTTACTCACGACTCATTCACCGAGCACCTTTAAAAGCTTGAATTTGACCGGTAGTACCCGGTTTGGTCGCAAACTTTCGGAGCAACAGGGCATGCGTATTGGTCGCACTTCATTCACCATCGGGCTGGCTGCAGCGTTGAGCGCGTGCGGTGCCGGGGACTCTTCTTCCCCCATCGCAAACGGTGGGGGCGCTACGCCAACCCCCACGCCAACGACATCCGCTTGCTCGCTGGCCAATCGCAAGCAATTTGCGTTCAATGTCCTCAATGAATGGTATTTGTTTCCGGGCGAACTCGATACCAGTGTCGTCGCCGCTAATTATTCCACTGTGCAGAGTTATATCGACGCGTTGGTCGCGCCTGCGCGGGCAAATTCGAAGGACCGCTTTTTTACATATATAACGTCGATTGCGGAGGAGAACGCCTTCTTCGCTTCGGGCTCCAGCGCGGGCTTTGGTATACGGCTGGGCTATGACACATCGGCCAATCGGGTGTTCGTAATCGAAACGTTCGAAGATGGCCCGGCATTTCCCGCCGGTTTCGACCGCGGGGTTGAACTTCTGTCCGTCGGCACCAGCGCCGCAAATCTGCAAACGATCTCCTCCCTGATGGCATCGGGCGGGCCCCAGGCAGTGATAGATGCATTGGGCGCATCGACAGCCGGACTGACCCGGGTATTTAGCATCCGTGAAATTAACGGCACGACCAGACAGGTCACCGTATCCAAGGCTGACTTTGCGATTGATCCGGTATCCAACCGTTACGGTGCGAAGATCATCAATGATGGCGGGAAACAGGTTGGTTACATTAACCTGCGCACCTTTATCACCACTGCCGATCCCGACCTGCGCGCCGCCTTCGCCAATTTCCGGGCGCAAGGTGTGACCGAATTGATCATCGATTTCCGCTATAATGGCGGCGGACTGGTTAGTATTGCCGAATTGATGGGCGATCTGATGGGCCGCGACAAGGTTGGGCAGGTTTTCAGCTACACGACATTGCGAGCGTCCAAAGCATCGGAAAACAGCACCGATTTATTCGGTGCGCAGTCACAATCAATTGCTCCCACCAAAATCGCCTTCATCGGGCGCGG
>JBBKWK010000168.1:0-31956 GCA_037968915.1 Pontixanthobacter sp. | reverse complement strand
CCATTTGATCGAATAATCACCGTTCAGAATGTCGTCCTGCTTCAGCAATTCCTGATGTAGCGGGATCGAAGTATTTACGCCTTGGACTACCATTTCTTCCAGCGCTCGGCGCAGGCGCATAATGCAACCTTCACGGTTGCGGCCATAGACGATCAATTTGGCAATCATGGAATCGTAATAGGGCGGAATTTTATATCCGGCATAAAGGCCGCTATCGACCCGAACATGCATGCCGCCCGCAGCGTGATATGCGGTGACCTGGCCGGGCGAGGGCGCAAACGTAAACGCGTCCTCTGCATTGATCCGGCATTCAATCGCGTGGCCTTTGAATTCGATATCCTTCTGCGTGACGGACAGCGGTTTACCATCGGCGATGCGAATCTGTTCGCGCACCAAATCTATGCCGGTGATCATTTCGGTGACCGGATGTTCAACTTGCAGACGAGTGTTCATTTCGATGAAATAGAACTCGTTATTTTCCCACAGAAATTCGATCGTACCCGCGCCGCGATAGGCCATATCGGCCATTGCCTTGGAGCAAACCTCGCCCATCCGGTTGCGATCTGCATCGGTGATAATGGGGGAGGGCGCTTCCTCCAGTACTTTTTGGTGGCGGCGTTGGAGCGAGCAATCGCGCTCGCCCAGGTGGACCGCATTGCCTTCACCGTCGCCAAACACCTGAAATTCGATATGACGCGGATTGCCGAGATATTTTTCAAGATAAACAGTTGCATCGCCAAATGCGGCTTTCGCCTCGCTGCCCGCCTGTTTCATCAGCGTTTCGAGTTCGTGAGGGCCGGTGCAGACTTTCATCCCGCGCCCGCCTCCGCCCGATGCAGCCTTGATAATTACCGGATAGCCAATTTCCTCGGCAATTTTGGCGGCTTCGACAACATCCTCGATCGCGCCATCCGAACCCGGCACCAAGGGTATGCCGAGTGCGCCCGCAGTCCGCTTGGCCTCTACCTTGTCGCCCATTGTGCGAATATGTTCGGGCTTGGGTCCGATCCACTTAATGTCATGCGCTTCGACGATTTCGGCGAATTTCGCGTTTTCTGACAAGAAGCCGTAACCCGGGTGGATCGCGTCGGCATGGGAAATCTCCGCAGCCGAAATAATCGCTGCGACGTTGAGATAGCTTTCACTGGCTGCGGGCGGACCAATGCAGATTGCATGATCGGCCAGCCGCACATGCATGGCATCGGCATCGGCGGTCGAGTGTACCGCAACGGTCTCGATACCCATTTCGTGCGCTGCACGGTGTATCCGCAAGGCAATTTCGCCGCGGTTGGCGATTAATATCCGGCTGATCCCCATGTCTTTTCGTCTACGCGAACAAGACCAGGGGCTGGTCGAATTCGACCGGCTGAGCATTATCGACCAACACTTCCACGACTGTTCCTGAGCGGTCGGAAATAATCGGGTTCATTACCTTCATCGCCTCTACGATCAGCAATGTGTCGCCAACGGCAATCTTATCGCCCGGTTTGATGAAATTATCGGCACTGGGATCCGCAGCGAGATAGACTGTACCCACCATCGGTGATTTCAGCGCATCGGAATGATCGGGCCCTGCGCTGTTCAATGCGGCGGCAACAGGCGCTGCAACAGGGTTTGGCAAGGCTGGCGCTGCCATAGCTGCCGGTGCAGATGCAACGCCACGGGCAACGCGAATTTTCCGTTCGCCGTCTTCAACCTCAATTTCAGTCAACCCGGTTTCGCCGAGCATATCGGCAAGTTCGCGGATCAGCTTCGTATCAACATTCATACCGGGCTTGCGACCAGCGGCGGCTTTAGTTTCGGCCATGAAATGCCTCTTGTTAGAATTAAGCGCCTGCCTATGCGGCGCTGACGCGCCACTGGCAAGAGGGGAAGAGGTAGTTTGCTTCGGCAGTTATAGTGCCGCCGCTGCTTCTAGCGCCACTATATAACTGCGGGCGCCAAGCCCCTCAACCGTCTGCACGGCTGCTATTCCAATGTAGGATAAATGGCGAAAATCTTCTCGGGTCTTGGGGTCAGATAAATGGACTTCGATCACTGGTGTGCGGATAGCGCGGATCGCATCAAGCAAGGCGATCGAGGTGTGGGTGTAGGCCGCTGCATTGAGGAGCACCGCCTTGACGCCCTCTGCCTGTGCTTCGTGCAGCCAGTCGACCAGATGCCCTTCGTGATTGGTCTGGCGGACGTCGACTTCAACGCCCAATTCGAGGGCGCGGTCTTCCAGCATTCCGGCGATATCGTCGAGCGTATCGGAGCCGTAGATTTCCGGTTCGCGCAGGCCCAACAGATTGAGATTGGGGCCGTTCAAGACGTAAATAGTCGGTTTCTTGGTGTCAGTCATATATCCCGAATAGCGCGGGATAGGCGCGCAGTATAGCGCCGACTTTATTGATCGACGCCTTTGATTTTGCCCCACTGACGGGCCGCGGTGTAGCCAAGGTAGCCGGTGCCGAATAAGGCATAGAGCGGTTCGGGCAGGCCGCCGAGATAGGAATTCATCCCTGCCGCAATGTCCTGCGCCATCGCTGGCTTGAATGCTGCGAGGACACCCATCGGCAGGGCCCACAGGATCATTACATACATCACATAAAGGAAACTGGGTCTGGCACGGCTGGTCCATGGATCATGGGAATTGGCCTCCGCCACGATCGCGGTCATGCGAGCTTCGATTGTCTCAAGTTCCTGCGTGCCTTCCAGCTTCAGCAATTCCAGCTTCGCACGTGCGCGGGCTTCCTTGTCCGGGATAACTTTGTCGATGATTGAGGCAATCGGACCGATAAGCGATTCGAGAATTGGCATGGGCGCGCTCGAACAGGATGATTCGCGCAGTTAAATAACCATAATGGTTAGTGTAGGAAATCGATTTTACGGAATGGGATTACCGTATTTCCTGCGAAATCCCGCCCAAAAACTTGTTGGCTGCGCGCTGAGGTTCGTTGGTCAGACGAACCAAATTGGCAATATTATTGGCGGTGGTGCTAAGGCGGGGATAGCCCCAATGGGCGTGCGCCCCCACAAAATCGAAGCTTAACAAGGGGTTTTTCCACTGGTCGGGACGAGAGGATTCGAACCTCCGACCCCCACACCCCCAGTGTGATGCGCTACCAGGCTGCGCTACGTCCCGAACCGGTGGAGGGCGCGCCTATATGAGGGAAGTGGGGGCATGGCAAGCCTGTCGACATCGCAAGACGGTCAGAAGAGGGCGAACGCAAGGTCAAGGCTTCTATGGCGCGTTGCTCTGGAGAAACTAAGCTGCTAGGCGCGCGCTTCTAAACCCCGGTAGAGGTGGATGGACGTCAAACACTTGCGTTCCGTCGGGCTCTCCCCACCTTACTGCTTCACGATAAACAGGTTCCCTCGATGATTGAAATTCTTGCCGCAGCTGCCAGCGCAGACGCGCCGCCCGCTTGGATCCAGTTTCTTCCGCTTGTCGGTATGGGGCTTATTTTCTGGTTCTTGATCATTCGTCCGCAAATGCGCCGGCAGAAAGATCACGCGGCCAAGATCTCCGGATTAAAGAAGGGCGATCAAGTGGTCACGGCAGGCGGCTTGCTGGGCAAAGTGATCAAGGTTGATGACAATTACGCCGAGATCGAATTGGCGCAGGGTCTCCGTGTAAAAGCGGTGAAAAGCACCATTGGTGACATCGTACCGCCCGCTGGTTCAGCGGCGAACGATTAAGCGAAGGCACAAAAATGCTCGAATTTCCGCGCTGGAAGAAGATCTGGCTTTGGGCAATTACGCTTCTCGCGATTGCCTGTGCGCTTCCATCAATATTGTCGATGACAACGGTTCGCTGGCCTGATGCATTGCCCAGTCCGATGGTCAATCTCGGCCTCGATCTAGCCGGTGGCAGCCACATTTTGCTTGAAGCCAACCCTGAACAAGTTGCCGAACAGCGGCTTGAGAACATGGAAGAATCGGTTCGGGCAGTAATGCGCCAAGCCAGCCCTCGCATTCGGATCGGCGATGTTTCGACCAGCAACAACCGGCTTAGCTTCATGGTTGAAAGTGTCTCAGACGTTGACCGTGCGCGTGAATTGCTGCTGCCGCTGGTCAATGGCAACGGGCTTACCCGCGAATGGAAATTGGCGGTAGTCGATGAAACGCGGTTCACATTGGATCCCACGCCAGACGGGATCAGCAACGCCGTTACCGACGCGATGGACAGCGCGACCGAAGTTGTCCGCAAGCGGATCGATTCGTTGGGTACCCGCGAACCAACTATTATCCGTCAGGGTGATACCCGTATCGTGGTGCAGGTCCCCGGCTTGCAAGATCCCGAACAGCTGAAGGCATTGCTCGGTCAAACCGCCAAGCTGGAATTCAAGTTGGTTGATCAAACTGCCTTGCCGTCCGATGTGGAGCAGGGAATTGCACCTCCCGGTAGTCAGATTTTCCCTTATGCAGAGGGAACACCCTTTCAAGGTTCGTCAATCGCCGTGCGTCGGCTTGGCGGGATCAAGGGTGACCAACTGACCAACGCGCAGCAAAGCGTTGATCCGCAAACCAATGAAGCTGTTGTTTCAATCACATTCGACCAGCAAGGCGGAGCGAAGTTCGCCAAGCTGACAACGGAAAATGTAGGCAAGCCCTTCGCCATCATTCTGGACGGCAAGGTGCTATCTGCGCCTAATATCAACGAACCGATCAGGGGCGGTAGCGCGCAGATTTCGGGCAGCTTTACGACCGAGAGCGCCAACGCATTGGCGATATCGCTGCGGTCCGGCGCACTGCCGGTCGATTTGACCGTGGTCGAAGAACGGACGGTTGGACCAGACCTTGGCGCGGATTCGATCCGCAAGGGTATGCTGGCGATGACCATCGGATCTTTTTTAGTGATTGCGCTAATGATAGCGACCTATGGCCGGTTTGGTGTCTATGCCACCGCCGCTCTGGTGCTAAACGTGCTGATGCTGCTCGGGATCATGGCGGTGTTCAACACAACTTTGACCTTGCCGGGTATCGCAGGATTCGTGCTCACCATCGGTGCGGCGGTTGACGCCAACGTGCTGATTAACGAACGTATCCGCGAAGAGCGAAAGCGCGGGCGGCGCGTGGTCGCTGCGGTAGAAAATGGATATAAAGAAGCCAGCCGGGCAATTTACGATGCCAACATTACCAACTTCATCGCTGGTGTATTGTTGTTCATTTTCGGCTCCGGCCCGATCCGCGGCTTTGCGGTGGTGTTGATTATCGGCCTGTTTACCAGCGTGTTTACCGCCGTCACGATGACGCGCATGTGGGTGGCCGCTTGGCTGCGCAAGGCGCGACCGCAAGAATTGCACGTTTGAGGGGATACAGATCATGCGACTGCTAAAACTCGTCCCTGACGACACAAATATCAAGTTTCTGAAGTATCGCGTACCGTTCTACGTGGTCAGCATCCTGCTGATCGCGGCGAGCTGGGCGCTTGTTCTGACCAAGGGCTTGAATTACGGCGTCGATTTTGCTGGCGGGCAGGAAGTTCGCCTGACCTTCTCTGAATTGGAAGAGGCGCCGATTTCATCCCTGCGCAAACAAATCGGCGCTTTGGGGTTTGGTGACCCGGTCATCCAGAGGTTCGGAGCGGCCAATCAGGTTTCAATTCGTGTCCGTTTGCCGGAAAGCGCCGAAGGCACACCAGGCGCGGCAACGGCGATTGGCAACAAGGTCATATCCACGATTGAATCGTCGTACAGCAATGTGGTCCGCGACGGGAACGACACGGTTTCGGGTAAGGTTGCCGGTGAATTCCGCCAAAAAGCAGTGCTTGCTTTGCTCGCTGCCATGCTGGCGATTTCGTTGTACATCTGGGTACGTTTTGAATGGCAGTTCGGCGTTGGTGCACTTTTCGCACTCGTCCACGATGTGTCGCTGACGTTGGGCATGTTCGCGCTGTTCCAGATGGAATTCAGCCTGCAGATCATCGCGGCCATTTTGGCTATTATCGGCTATTCGCTGAATGATACGATCGTGGTTTATGACCGTATTCGCGAGAATCTGAAGAAATACCGCAAGATGCCGCTCCCCGAATTGCTCGACCTTTCGGTCAACGAAACTTTGGCGCGTACCGTCATGACGTCTTTGACGCTGCTGATCGCGCTGCTGCCTTTGCTGTTCATTGGGCCGGCCAGCCTGTTCGGGCTCGTGGCTGCGATTACGCTGGGGATCTTCGTCGGTACCTATAGCTCGGTCTATATGGCGGCGCCGATTTTGATTTGGCTAGGCGTCACTTCGAACAGCTTCATCCCGCAGGAAAGCGTTGCTGATAAACAGGACCGTATTGCGCGCGGAGAATCCTGAAACGCTGTTTGGCGCTATCGCTTAAACTGCCGCTTGGCCGGTGATGATCGTTTCGTAGTATTCTGCCAGTGAAGCTGCGTTTGCTGTCCAGCTGAAACGCTCCGCCATTTTTATCACTGCATCTGCAGCAGGCGGATTGGCGAGGATCTGCCGGATGCCTTCCGTCACGCCTTGGACGCTATGTTCTACGATCATCCCTGCGTCGGCACCGGTTACCAGTTCACGCGCGCCTCCAGCGTCGCAAATGACCAAAGGCGTACCGCAGGCGAGGGCCTCTACCCATGCGTTGGCCAGGCCTTCGTTTGAGGATGGCAAAACCATTGCGTCAGCGGCCGAGAGGATGATCGGCAAAAGATCATGATCGACAATTCCAAGAAAGTGGACCCTGCCAGTTAACCCCAAGCTGCGGACTTGCGCCTGAAGCCGGCCGCGCTCTTCCCCGTTGCCGACCAGAAGTAATTGGACATCTGGCAATTGCGCAAGGCTGTCGATGACCAAATCCTGGCCTTTGCGCGGGGTCAATGCACCAACAGTAACCAATAGAGGCCGGTCATCGGATATTACGAGGCCAAGCTCCCGACCAAGTCCGCGGCGAATTTCGGCATGATCAAGTGGCCGAAAGCGATCATGGTCAAGACCAGTGTAATTGAGGGTGATTTTGGCGCGATCCATGCCCAACCGCGCCATGTCACGAGCAAGCGCTTCGGAAACGGCGAGCAACCCAGTGGCATTACGCGCAGCCGAAAGCATTTGCCGTAGTGCGAAGGGTTTTTGGCCCCAGAAAGAAATATCGGAGCCGCGCGCCTTGATCGATAATGGCAGCTTCAAATCATCGGCAATACGGGCTGCCGCGGGCCCATCGGGATAGAAAAATTGTGCGTCAACAAGATCAAATGGCTCTTCGGCGTGAAGCTGTCTCGCCAGATCCGTTACTGACTTTGCAATCAGCTTCGGATTGATTTTCGCACCGAGCCGCGGGATCAGCGGGAAGGTGGGGCGAAAGACTGAAACTCCATGCTCGATCCCATCGACAGCAGCCGCCGCCAAGGGACGATATCTTCCAAATGGAATTGGCGGTACGCCGATCGGATTAATCACCGTAACTTGCCAATCGCCCCGCGCGGCCAAAGCTTCCAGAGACCGGGCAACAAATGTGCCGAAACGCAGGGTGTGTGCGTTGGGATAGAGGGTGGAAATTGATAGGAGGCGTTTCATAATTTGCGGATTAGCATTTCCGCCACTGCGAGCCACGCCGGATCGTCAACCACTTGCTGTTTTTGGCCCGCCCCGGGCGGTAAGATGCCCACCATGGTTCCTTGGCGGTCTATCAACCGGCCAAAGGCAAAGCGGCCGCCCTTGCGCGGGACCAGCACATCCCGGTTAATTGCCCGGTGCGCGTCCTCTGGATCAAGTTGCCGCAACCACAATTGGTCACCAGGCCTGTATTCGCCAATACCGGATTCCACGCTAAGCACCATCAGTGGCATTTCGCCGCCAAGGTCC
This sequence comes from Pontixanthobacter sp., assembly GCA_037968915.1. Classification (GTDB taxonomy): domain Bacteria; phylum Pseudomonadota; class Alphaproteobacteria; order Sphingomonadales; family Sphingomonadaceae; genus Allopontixanthobacter. The sequence continues at coordinate 24,168 of JBBKWK010000168.1, read as the reverse complement.
GTCGCCAAAATTGCGTCGCGGGGGATATTTAGGCCGTCTGCACCGTTTTCGTTAAGCACCGCAACGACTTGTGGGTGAGCGGAAGTTTCGGAACGGACGAGCAATTCTGGCTCGATTTCAAGCGCCACTGCAATTCGTTCCATCCAATTAATCGAAAGATTGCGCATTCCGGTTTCGAGACGGCCGATTGTTTGGGCTGTGGTGGGCGGATCGCAAGCCTCTGCCAGCTCGGCCAGGGTCCATCCCTTTTCCTTACGAATGCTACGAATGCGATTAATCAACCTCAATTCCTTTTAACCAGATTGGTTTTTTACTTTCCTACAGATGGTTCGATTTGGCAAGCGGCTATTCGTATCTGACGAGCCAAGGGGAATCGAAATGCGCCGCCAATTAGCAGAACGAGAATTAACCACCGAGGGGCCACGTAGGGCGAGTGACGGAAAGCTTCGCGGACGCAGTGTAACTGTGAATTTGGCCGAATCGCCACTGGCTTGGCTGCATGCTCGAGGGCACCTCGATGATCGCTTGTTCGATGCGAGTGAGCGTTTGCGGGCAGATTATGAACGCGCCAGCCTCGGGCCCTCGGTAACGATGAGGTGGCATGCTGTACGGATTAAGGGCAGCGGAGATAGTGGCCTAAATTCCACCGAACGCCAGATTGCCGCCAAGGCGCGCTTCGATGGAGCGATGGAGGCAGCAGGCAGCGGTCTATCCGACATTCTCTGGCGCGTTGCCTGTGGCTGCGAAAGTTTGCCGGACGCGGAAAAAGAACTCTCTTGGCCTGCGCGTAGCGGAAAACTGGTACTAAAGCTGGCTCTTGAAAGAGTAGCGGATTTTTATCGGATCAGCTGAAGCTGCGCTTACTCGCGGCCTGCGGTGCGGTTGGCTTTGTCGCTTATTGCTAATTTGCGACCAGCCCGCGCAGTGCTGGTCGAAAACATCACCATCAGCACAACAGTCAAGGCGATAAAAATAATGTCAAAGATCGAAAACTGACCGATTATCGCGAATCCAGGAGGTGAAAAATACATTGCTATCGTCAATCCAATAAGCAGAATTCGTGCCTCTGTTGGTCCCATTCCGGCATGCGTCATTGGAAAGTCTCCGCTGACCTTCGCTAGCAAGAAACTATGGATGGACAGCAGGAGATAGGCGACCACCGCGAATAGTGCGACATCAATCCGGATATATGGGCTCAGCCCGAAACCGCCCAACATCATGAACGTCGTCAGCCCATCGCTGCTATGGTCGATGAAATAGCCGTAAGCCGGCCGTTCTATTTTCCTGAACCGTGCGAGGCTTCCGTCCAGAGAATCGCCAAACCAATGACCGAAGTAGCCCGCAACAGCCAACCACAGCCAACCGTCGTTACTGTTGCTGAGTGCATAAGCTCCACACACTATCGCAGCGGAAATCAAGGCCATAAGTGTCAGCAGATCAGGTGTCACCCATCCCGGCAGACGCGCGCACAGCCAATTTAGCAGGCGCCGCTCGTTCGCCGCGAGGACGTTGTTTTGATGGCGAGTTGGCGGCTCCGGAGGGTTTTTCAGGTTGGTCACTTTGCGGCGATTGACCAACGCGGGAAAAGGAGCAAGGTAATTCGATTGCCTGCCAAATTAATGCTGCTTACTCCTCAACTTGTTCAGCCAACTCCAGCCAGCGCTCCTCCGCCGAATTCATTTCTTTGCGGGCGTTTTCGATCCCTTGGCTAATATTTGCGAATTTCTGCGGATCGCTGTTGAAAAGATCAGGGTCGGAAAGGATTTCCTCGCCTTTCAAGATTGCCGCTTCCAGTTCTTCGATGCGTGCAGGGAGCTGCTCGTAGTCGCGCTGGTCCTTGTAGCTCAACTTGGTGTTTTTTGCGGGTGATGAGGGTGACGGAGCGGGGGTGTCGATCCTAGCGACTTCCGGCTTCCCAGGCTCTATGCGCTTCGTACGTTTGGCTTCCCAGTCCTCGTAGCCACCAGCGACGATATCGACATCGCCGCTGCCGTCGAGGCCTAGCGTAATTGTCACTGTCCGGTCGAGAAAATCGCGGTCATGGCTGACAATCAGCACCGTGCCCTCGTAGTCGGCGATCACTTCTTGCAGCAGGTCGAGAGTTTCCAGATCAAGATCGTTGGTTGGTTCATCCAACACCAGCAGGTTTGATTTGCGGGCAAATTCGCGCGCCAGCAGCAACCGCGACCGTTCGCCGCCGGACAAAGTACTGATTTTGGTATCAACCAGAGCGGGATCGAAAAGGAATTCCTTCAGATAGCCCTGAACATGTTTGCGAACGCCCCGGACGTCGATCCAATCCCCACCCTCAGCCACCACATCGCGCACGCTTTTTTCAGGTGTCATCAGGCTGCGTTGCTGGTCGATCATCACCCCGGTGAGCGTTTTGGCGATAGTAACTGTGCCGCTGTCGGGCTCAAGCTCCCCTGTCAGCAGTTTGAGTAAAGTAGTCTTGCCCGCTCCGTTCGAGCCGACGACACCAATCCGGTCGCCGCGCTGGATACGCAGGGTGAAATCCTTGATGATCGGGCGCCTGTGCTCTTTGGCGCCAAAGCTCTTGGTGACCTTGTCCGCGACAATTACCGATTTGCTCTTGTTGGTTTCGTCTGCTGACAGGCCCAGCTTGGCCGTGGCGCCCGGAGTAATCATTGCGGCGCGGACTGCACGCATTTTGTAGAGCGCTTCGAGCCGGCCCTGGTTGCGTTTGCGGCGTGCGGTTACACCGCGTTCCAGCCAATGTGCCTCGATCTTCAACTTGGCATCCATTCGGTGCGCGTTGCGAGCTTCCTCGGCGTAGACTTGCTCTTCCCACGCTTCGTAGCCACCGAAGCCAACGTCCTTGCGGCGCAATGCTCCGCGGTCGAGCCAGATGGTTGCGTTGGTTAGTCGTTTCAGGAAGGTACGGTCATGGCTGATTACCACAAATGCGCCCTTGTAACGGGTTAGCCAGCTTTCCAGCCAGTCAATCGCTGCCAGATCGAGGTGGTTGGTCGGCTCGTCCATCAACAGAAGGTCCGGGTCCATCGCCAGCGCTCTGGCGATGGCTGCGCGGCGGCGTTCTCCGCCACTGGCCCCTTTGGTCGGGATAGCCATGTCAATTCCGAGTTGCCCGGCAATGGCCTCGACCTCATACTCAGCCGGCGCATTTTTTCCGCTCAGTGCAAAGTCCATCAGCGTGGTGAACGGACCGAAGTCGGGCTCCTGTTCAAGAACCACGATTTTTGTGCCCGGCTTAACTTTGCGTTCGCCCTTGTCCGCCTCGACCTGATCCATGATCATCCGAAACAAAGTTGTCTTGCCCGCGCCATTGCGCCCAATCAAGGCCAGCCGGTCCCGCGGGCCGATGTGCAGGTCCAAACCTTCGAACAGCCAGCGGCCGCCCTGTTGAAGGCCAAGTTTTTCCCAGCTGAGGATCGGAGGTTGCGCCATGGGCGCGGCGCTTAGCTGGGTGGGCGCGCCGGGTCCACCTTGCTGGCGGTCATTTGGAACAATGCAGTTCAGTTACGCGTAATACATTCTGTCACAAGTCCAGTTATTCAACAGGAGGCTAAATCATGAAAAATCTTGTCATCCCCGCCATAATGATGGCCGCGAATACTGTTCCCGCAACCGCTGCTGAAGTCCAAATCCAGGCGACTGGTCCCGTGGTCGAATTATCGGTTAGCGAAACAGTCAAAGCCGAACCAGATATTGCAACTATCAGCGCTGGAGTAACCAGTGAGGCCCAAACCGCCGTCGCCGCAATGCGCCAAAACGCGGGCGAAATGGATGCAGTAATCAAACGGATCAAATCGCTGGGCGTTGCCGAACGGGATATCCAGACTACGGGGATCAATCTCAATGCGCGGTACGATTATGACCGGGACACCCAGAAACAGGTTTTTCGCGGCTATTCGGTATCAAACAGGGTCAGCGTAATCCTGCGCAAAGTCGCCGATACCGGCAGGGTGCTTGATGCATTGGTTGCCGCCGGAGCGACCGATATCAGTGGCCCGCAATTCTCGATCGATGATGATACAGCGGCCAAGGCCACGGCCAGGACAGCTGCAATGGAGCGCGCACAACGGCAGGCAACCGAATATGCCAATTGGGCCGGATATACCGGCGTTCGTTTGTTAGAAGTGAGCGAGACCATCATTGGAAATCAGCCGATGCCAATGATGCAGCGTTCGATGGCGGCTGCCGATGCTTCGGCGACACCGGTCCAACCCGGAATGGTCGGCACCGGAGTAAATGTGTCGGTAAAATATGAAATGACGCGCTAGGTCAGCCAGTCAAAGTCTGAACCCGTCTGATTGATGGCATTCACTTCTTGTTCAACGGTTCGGACCTAGGCAGACAGGCAACATGACCAAGAAAATCGTACCCTTCCTTATGGCGATCCTGATGCTGTCAGGCCTTTCGGCCCCATCGGTGATTGCGCAATCACGCAGTGATCAAGGGGAAGCTCGTAAGGAAATGAAGGCCGGCAACGTGCTTTCATTGCGTGAAATCGAGCGGCGAGTGGTTACCCCGCTGAAAGCGCAAGGCCACGAATATCTTGGGCCAGCCTACGATTCGACTGCAATGGCCTACCGCCTGAAATTCATCAGGGAAGGCCGGGTGACCTTTGTCGATGTCGATGCGCGAACAGGGCGTATTCTCCAGCGTAGCCGTTAACACCTGCGCAAAACATCCATCCATTAACAGCCGCGTGAGTTGACGCGTTTCACACAAACGCCCACTTAGCGCTAAAGCTATTGGCGCTAATGATTAGGGGAATTGGTCAGCATGCGGATCTTGATTGTCGAGGATGAACCTACTCTCGGCCTGCAATTGAAATCGACCCTAGAACAAACTGGCTATGCAGTGGATTTGTCCACCGATGGCGAGGACGGGCATTATCTTGGCAGTACGGAGGATTACGACGCCGTAATCCTTGATCTCGGCCTGCCCGAAATAGATGGCCTGACAGTGCTCGGCATGTGGCGCAAAGAAGGCCGGACATTTCCCGTGCTGGTGCTGACTGCGCGGGACAGCTGGTCTGACAAGGTCGCTGGGCTTGATGCTGGGGCCGATGATTATCTGGCCAAACCGTTCCAGACCGAGGAATTGATCGCCCGGCTACGAGCGTTGATCCGCCGCGCTTCGGGCAATACTTCGTCCGAATTGATGGCCGGCGATGTCCGGCTCGACACGCGTTCCGGCCGGGTCACGTTGAATGGCGAGCCGGTTAAACTGACTGCGCAGGAATACAAACTTCTCAGCTATTTGATGCATCACAAGGGCAAGGTGGTCAGCCGAACCGAGTTAATCGAACACATCTACGATCAGGATTTCGACCGCGATTCGAACACGATTGAGGTTTTTGTAACCCGTATTCGCAAGAAGCTTGGCGCCGAAGTCATCACCACTATCCGCGGGCTGGGATATAGCCTTGACGATCCGGCCGACCAGCCGCGCGCCACCTGAATTCGGTTTGCCGATGGTCGCGGAAGACAGCCAAGGTGATGCTTCACGCACCGAGACAAGCGCCAAGATAGCGGCACCTCACACCGGTAGCCTGTCTCGCCGGATGATGTTGATCGCGGCGGGCTGGATCAGCGTCCTGTTGCTGGCTGGGGGCTGGGCGCTCGACCGCACCTTGACCAATCTGGTGGAGGACAATTTTGACAGTCAGCTAGGTTACTTGCTCAACACCATGATCGTGGTTTCCGAAATCGGGCCGGATGATGAAGTGTTCTTCAACCGTCCGATCGGCGAACCACGCTTTCTTGAGCCAGGTAGCGGATTGTATTGGCAAATCAGCGCAGAAGGTCGCGAGGGCTTCGGCTCCTATTCCTTGGAGACTAAACCGTCCCAATCGCTGTGGGACCGGACATTGCAGTTGGGGCCGCCCCATTCGGATGATGAGCCCCATTTCTATGATAGTTTTCAATTTCCGGGCGAACCGGTCCGAATAGTTGAGCGCACGGTCATTCTGCCTGATAGCGATACGAAATGGACCTTTGCTGTCGCTTCGGCGCGGGAGGAGCTGGATTTCCAGATCCGCCGAATTCGTTCGATCCTGGCCTATAGTTTTGCGATTCTCGGCTTTGGGCTGTTCGTAATGGCCATGCTGCAAAGTTATTATGGACTTCGGCCCTTGCGCCGCGTGAAGGAGGCAATTCAGTCCATCCGCACGACAGGTCTAAACAGAGTTACCGATCCCCTACCGTTGGAAGTCCAGCCGTTGGTAGAGGAATTGAATGCGTTATTGGCTCATTCGCAAAAACAGGCAGAAGAAGCGCGCACGCACGCGGGCAATCTTGCGCATGCGCTCAAAACTCCGCTGACCGTGATTAATAATGCGGCCACGGCCAAGGCCGCCGATTTGCCCGATACTGTTATCCGTGAAGCGACCACTATGCGACGCCATGTTGATCACCATTTGGCTCGCGCCCGCGCTGTTGGCCGCCGGGCTGTTGGTCATGCTCAGACGCCCGTGTGGGAAAGTGCCGAAGCTGTGCGGCGCGCTGTCGAGCGCCTTTACCCTCATGGCCGATTCGATCTCGACGGCAACCACGATGCCAAGGTTGCGATCGAGCGGCAGGATCTTGATGAAATACTTGGTAATCTAATTGAAAATGCTGCGAAATATGGCGGCGGAAGTGTGTTCGTGACCGTCGATGCCGAACCGGATCGAGCGCAGTGTGTGATTTGGGTGGAGGATGACGGGTTAGGTATCCCCGAAGAGGAGCGTATCCGTATTTTCGACCGCGGCGCACGGTTGGATACGGGCAAGCCAGGAACTGGGCTGGGCCTCGCGATCGTGCGCGATGTGGCAGAGATATATGGCGGCGGAGTGGAACTGGATGAGAGCGAAGATTTGGGCGGCCTTCTGGTAAAGCTTTTATTGCCCCGGGCAGGCTAGGCGCGGGTCCGGCAGAGTAATCCATGCTTATGGTCAGACGTGTTGGCCAGTTGCCCATTGCTTTGCGAACACTCGCATTTCTTGCGCGTCGTTTCGCCGATAAATATCGTTTTGCCGGCGCATCTCTTGGATATCTTCGGCGCTGACATCCTCTTCAAAATGCAACCCAAATTGGTTTTTGTCCGCGCGGACTACCTTGCAGAGCACGTCAAGCTTCATGCACTGGAGCACGCCGGTCTCGCCTGTACCAATGGCCGCAACGCACATCACGCGGGCCCCCGTCTGCGAGATGTCCTCTAGCGCACAATTGTAAATGCTACCGAGCAAGATCAATTTTCCGGGAATATAAACGCGCAATCGTGCTGCGGTGCGGCGGCCGATCGAGACATGTCCAACGTCAGGTTGAGCATCGGTAGGGGGATACACAAGCATGGGGCAACTGTGGCCCCAAGTGCTGAATTTTGGGCGGTCGATAGACTAGGGATAATCACCTAGCTGCAAGGGCGAAGTTAATCGCCCCGCGCTTTTTGATGGTGGCGGATTACTTCATCGATGATGAACCGAAGGAATTTTTCGGAAAACTCCGGGTCCAACTGGGCCTCTTCAGCTTTCAGGCGAAGGCGGGCGATCTGGCGTTCCTCGCGGCCCGGATCGGACGGAGGAAGATCAGTTCTTGCCTTATATTCACCGACTGCCTGCGTGATCCGGAATCGCTCGGCCAACATGTGGATCAGCGCGGCATCGATATTGTCGATACTGCGCCGAAAGCTGGCGAGCTGCGGATCAGGCGCATTATGGGCCCGGGCCGAGGCAGGGGCAGGCGCAGGGACTGGTTCAGTTTCACTCATCATCTGCCACTTATCACGGTCAATACGCGGAATCCAAGCTTGCCAAGCGAGTTAGCCGCCCCCATGTCGCAGAGCATTATGATTGCAAACCAATTATGACCGCAGAGATCGTGCCTCTCCCGCGCAAGCAGCCAAGTCGAAATCCGACTGAAAACCCCACCCTCGATCCGATGTTGGGGCTGACAGCATCGGGCATGAATGCGGTAAATTCCGTGATTCTCGACCGGATGCAAAGCGAAATTCCGCTTATTCCCGCGCTGGCTGGGCATTTGATATCTGGCGGCGGCAAACGTCTGCGGCCGATGCTAACGCTCGCGGGCGCGCAATTGGTTGGCTATCAAGGTAACCGGCATTATAAATTGGCAGCTTCGGTGGAATTTATCCACACCGCTACGCTGCTGCATGACGATGTGGTTGATGGGTCTGACCTGCGGCGGGGCAAAGCTGCGGCCAACATCATTTTTGGCAATCCTGCCACGGTGCTGGTCGGGGATTTTTTGTTCAGCCGCGCGTTCGAATTGATGGTTGAGGATGGCAGCCTGAAAGTTTTGAAAATCCTCAGCAGCGCAAGCGCGATCATTGCTGAGGGTGAGGTGGATCAGTTGACCGCCCAGCGCCAGATCGAGACGAGCGAAGAACGTTACCTCAAAATTATCGGGGCAAAAACCGCTGCACTGTTTGCCGCTGCCAGCCGGATTTCAGCGGTGGTCGCGGAATGTGACGAGCGGCAGGAACAGGCGCTTGACGATTACGGACGCAATCTCGGGGTGGCATTCCAGTTGGTTGACGACGCGATCGATTACGATTCGGATGCCGCACAAATGGGCAAGGACCGGGGTGACGATTTCCGCGAGGGCAAAATGACCCTGCCGGTGATCTTCGCCTATGCCCGCGGAACCGAAGCTGAGCGCAAATTCTGGAAAGATGCGATTTCTGGGCATCGCACTAGCAACGACGATCTGGCCGAAGCTATCGCATTGATTGGCAAATATGACGCGGTTGAGGCCACCCGTGACCGCGCCCGCCACTTTGCCAATCGCGCAATAGAATCGCTCTCGATCTTCCCCGATGGCAAAGCCCGTGCCGCGATGGCCGAGGCAGCTGATTTCGCGGTCGCGCGGGGATATTGAAGTGCCTGTAAAAAATATTTGACATCGACTTTCTGGCGATATAGCTATGTCAAATATTTTTTTACATATGAGGTTGCTCATGTCTTTTCGCGAAAAATCTGCCTGGACGATGGCTGCTGTAATGCTTGTGACAGGGCTCTTCTACGCTTGGTTGGTGTCAAATGGTCCGGCGGCACCGGTAATCGGACCGCTCATTCCCTATGTTTTGCTGGTAATCATATTGTCAGTCGCGGTGCAAATCGTGCTTGCCATATTCTCCCCGCGCGACGCGCAGGCTGCGGCTGACGAGCGGGAGAAACTGGTCATCTGGCGTGCCGGCCATTTGTCGGGGATCATCCTTGCGGTCGGCCTACTCATGAGTGGTGCGGTTTATGTCCTGCATCCCTTCGGTAATATGCTGTTCCACCATATGCTGGGGGCGATGATCGTTGCGCAGGTCGCCGAATATCTGCTCCAGATATACTTTCTTCGCCGCGGCTACTGAGGTGCCGAAACGGCCGCCGATTACCAACCGCGTCAAGGAGCTGCGTGAGCAGCATGGCCAGATGAGCCAGCAGGGGTTGGGCGACGCGGTCGGGGTCACCCGTCAGACGATTATCGCCATCGAACAAGGCCGCTATTCCCCCAGCCTTGAAACCAGTTTCCGCATCGCCCGCTTGTTCGGGGTGGGTTTGGAAGACGTGTTCGGGTGGGAGGGGGACTAGGTGTTGGCCTCCGCTCTTCCTATCCATTTAGTATTACCTGACCTGCTGAACGCTCTTGCTGAAGCGGGCACGGCGGTCTTGGTCGCCCCTCCGGGCGCAGGCAAAACTACTGCTGTCGCCCCGGCGCTGCTCGATCAACCTTGGTGCAGCGGAACAGTAATTCTGCTCAGTCCGCGCAGGGTTGCAGCGCGCGCAGCAGCGGAGCGGATGGCGGAACTGCTGGGCGAGAAGCCAGGCGACACCATCGGATACCTGACCCGGCTCGATAGCAAGCAGTCCGCAAAGACTCGCGTGCTGGTGATGACCGAGGCGATTTTCGTGAACCGGATCGTAGATGATCCCGAATTGACGGGCGTCAGCGCGGTATTGTTCGATGAAGCGCACGAGCGAAACCTTGATAGCGACCTGGGACTGGCGCTGGCGATCGAGTCTCGGGCAGTGTTGCGCGAAGATTTGCGCGTTTGCGTGATGTCGGCGACCATCGACGGAGCGCGGTTCGCAAAATTGCTCGGTAGCGAGGCAGCCGTGATCGAAAGCGAGGGCACGGCATACCCGCTCCGCATCGAATGGTTGGGCGCCAAGCCTGACCTGCGGGTTGAGGATGCAATGGCCAGCGCGATCCTGACCGCTTGGCGCGAGGACGAGGGTGATTTGCTCGCATTTTTGCCCGGCGTCCGTGAAATCGAACGGGTTCGGGAGCGGCTGGAGCCCAAGTTACGTGGCACGCCGATCCTGCCTTTGCATGGCCAAGTCGATCCCGCGGCCCAACGCAGCGCAATCCGCCGCGACCGCGACGGCCGCCGCCGGATTGTTCTGGCGACCGCAATTGCCGAGACTTCGCTGACTTTGGATGGTGTTTCCGTGGTGGTTGATTGCGGCTTGTCGCGCCGTGCTGAATTCGACCGCGCCGCTGGCACGACCCATTTGGTGACCGTCCGTTCTAGCCAAGCTGCCGCCGCCCAGCGGGCAGGGCGCGCAGCGCGCTTGGGTCCGGGCGTCGCCTATCGCCTGTGGGAAGAGGCAGCCCACCCGGGCAGGCCCGCTTTCGACCCACCTGAAGTTGAAACCGCCGATCTGACCCCGTTGATGCTGTCGCTGGCCCAATGGGGCACGGTCGATCCAGCCTCGTTGGCTTGGCTTGATCCACCTCCAGCCGCCTCCATCGCGGCGGCGCGGGACCGGCTGACAAAACTCGGCGCGCTTGATCCTGCGGGGCTGCTTAGCGAGTGGGGCAAGAAAGTCGCCAGCCTGCCGATGGATCCGGTTCACGGTGCAATGGTGCTGTTTGGCGCGAAGGCAGGCCAGGCGCGGGACGCGGCCCGGCTGGCGCTGCTGCTGCAAGAACGCGGGCTTGGCGGGCGGGGAGAGGATTTGCTCCACCGACTGAGCGGATGGAATGGCGACCTGTCACCGCGCGCTGCAGCCTCTGCCAAATTGGCGGATCGCTGGGCGCAGCGGGCGAATGGTTTGGTGGCGGTCAAAGCGCGTGGCAACCTCAACCCGGGCCTGTTCCTCGCCCATGCCCTGCCGGACAATATTGCCAAGCGCCGTGATGCTGCCGGCGAAAGTTGGATTTCTGCGGGCGGCCGGGGATATTTTCTCGATCCAGCCTCGTCGCTGGCACGGGCCGAGTGGCTGGTAATTGGCGATGCGCAAGGTCAGGCCAAGGGCGCAAGAATTACTGCCGCCGCTGCGCTGACCCAGCAAGAGGTCGACGAACACCTATCAGACTTGATTGAGAGGCGATCTGTCCTTCGCTGGAATCCCAGCGATCGCCGGGTCGAAGCGCGTTTGGAGCGCAGACTGGGGGCGATTACGCTTACGACCGGCCCGGACCCATCGCCCGATCCCGATGCGGTGGCTGAGTTACTTCTGGTCAAGGCAGTCGAAATCTTGCCCGAGATACTGCCCGCCAGTTTGCTGGCGCGTGCGCAACACACTGGCATCGCGGCTTTGTCAGTCGAGCAATTGGCAAGCTCCGCCGATCATTGGTTGGCACCATTGTTGGCCGGGCGGCGTGATCTGGCGCTGTCATCTGGCAAACTTGCAGAGGCATTGTTGAACCAGCTAGATTGGAATAGCCGCCAGAAGCTGGACCAGCTCGCCCCGCGCGAATTTGCTTCACCAGCTGGAACCCATCATTCGATCGACTATGCGGGAATTGATGCACCGTCGGTACAGCTGCGGGTGCAGGCTTTGTTTGGATTGGACAGTCACCCGATGATTGGAAATACCCCGCTGCTGATCAAGCTGACCAGTCCGGCTGGCCGCCCGATCCAGTCGACGCGCGATCTGCCAGGTTTCTGGCGCGGCAGTTGGCGCGATGTGGTGAAGGACATGAAGGGCCGGTATCCCAAACATCGGTGGCCGGACGAGCCGTGGAATGAAAAGCCGAGCCTCAAGACCAAGAACGCCTTTTCAAAACGTGAAGGTTGATTTAGAGGCTCCGGCTATAACAATGACCCGCGCCCGGCGTTTGAGGGACGAAAAGACAATGACAGCACGTATTTATCAGGTTCCGAAAAGCGCGATGCAATCCGGCAGGGCCAAGACCGATGCCTGGGTGCTCGAATTCGAACAATCAGAAGCGCGCAAACCCGATCCGCTAATGGGGTGGACCGGCAGCGCAGACACACAGGCGCAAGTGCAATTGAGCTTCCCGGACAAAGATGCGGCGAAGGCCTATGCCGAAAAGCACGGTATTGCAGTGCGGGTCCATGCGACACCGCCGAAAACCCTCAAACTGCAGGCGTATGCCGATAATTTCCGCTAAGCAACCAACCCATTCACTACCGCAAAGGGGTTGCGTCCGGCCGTAACCGACGCCATATGCCCGCCCGGGAGTCGGGTGGACGTTTGCGTTCGCGAACCTGGTCAGGTCCGGAAGGAAGCAGCCACAACGATTTGCGGCGGGTCGCTCGGCTCCTTTTCATTTGGCTCAATGAACCTGGCGACGCCCCAGCGCTGACTACATAGCGCCGCTCTATCTCGTTCCGGTCTTGGCCGGCAGGGCGATATTCCCCGATTTTCTCTGATAAAGTGAAGCACCCCTTCGACAAGCGCGCAGGGACAGCCTACCTATGGGGGAATGGTTGATTCCCCTGATCCTGATGCACAAGAAACCGAACCGACTGCCGATGAGCTTGAGGCTGCCGGACAGTCGGCGATGTTCGGCGCGCCCGTGAAACCAGCGCAGAGCGCAGCGGCTTCTCCAACTCCAACAGTTCCATCCCCTGAGGAAAACCAGCCGTACCGCGTTCTCGCGCGCAAATACCGCCCGCAAACTTTTTCCGAGCTGATCGGGCAAGAGCCGATGGTCCGCACCCTGGCGAATGCAATCGAACGGGACCGCCTGGCGCATGCTTTCCTGATGACCGGTGTGCGCGGGGTTGGGAAAACCTCGACTGCGCGGCTAATTGCAAAGGCGCTCAACTGTATTGGTCCAGATGGGCAGGGTGGCCCGACTATTGATCCATGCGGCCAATGCGAGCCCTGCAAGGCGATTGCCGAAGGCCGCCATATCGACGTGATCGAGATGGATGCAGCCAGCCATACCGGTGTAGACGATGTCCGTGAGATCATCGAAGCGGTTCGTTACTCCGCTGTCTCGGCGCGGTACAAAATCTACATTATCGATGAAGTTCACATGCTGTCGCGCAATGCGTTCAATGCTTTGCTCAAGACACTTGAGGAACCACCAGCACATGTAAAATTCCTGTTTGCCACGACCGAAGTCGAGAAATTGCCGGTCACCGTGCTCAGTCGGACCCAGCGGTTCGATTTGCGCCGGATTCATGCCGAGCAACTGGAACAACACTTCGCAATGATTTGCGAAAAAGAAGGCGTGGAGGCCGAGGTCGAGGCGCTGCATATGATTGCTGCCGCCGCTGAAGGATCGGTACGTGATGGCCTGTCGATTCTCGATCAGGCGATTGCCCACGCTGACCTCGACAAGGCGAATGAGGATGGCGGTAAAGTAACTGCTGCCCGCGTTCGTAATATGCTCGGACTGGCGGACAAGGGTGCGCAGCGGCGCCTGCTGGGTGACATTCTGGACGGCGATGCGAAAGCCTTGCTGGCCGCCATTGCCGATCAATATGCGCTGGGGGTTGAGCCTCTGGCGTTGATGCGCGGATTGATGGATCTGGTCCACCGGATCACCGTTTCGCAGGTTAGCGGCGGTGAGCCGGAAGCCCCGACTGCCGAAGAGCGTGCAGCATTGCAGGATTGGGCAGGGAAATTGTCTGCCCCCCAACTCCACCGCCTGTGGCAATTGCTGCTCAAAGGCCATGATGAAGTACGCGGCGCGCCCGATCCGTTGGTATCCGCGCAAATGGCGCTGCTGCGCACGCTCCACGCCGCCGATTTGCCCGATCCCGGAAAATTGGCAAAGAAGCTGGAGCAATTGGGTCAAAGCGGCGCAGCGGCAGTGTCCACATCCGCACCAGCTAATTCGGCCGAGCCAAGTGCAGAAGCTGTCGTGGCTCCATTGTCCGAAGGTCCGTCCTCCGCGGATCCCTATCCCAAATGGGAAGAATTCATCGGATGGCTGGAGCAACGCGGCCACATGCAATTAGGCGCAAAATTGCGGATGCAGGCCTATCCGGTGGAGGTTTCCTCCGGCGTGCTGCGCTACGGGCTCGCCGACAGCTTTACTGGTAATCTGGAGAAAGAAATCCGTGATGCTCTGGCCAAATTGGCCGCGCACAGCTGGGTAGTTACGCAGGAAGATGGCAAGCAGGGCCTGTCGCTACTTGAACGCGAGGCTGCGACACGCGAAATAGAAGCGGAGCGGATCAAATCCGACCCCTTGGTCGCCGCGACTTTGTCAATTTTCCCAGGCGCGGAAATCGTTTCCGACGAACCCGCGACCACCAATGAACAGGCTCCCCCATGGAGCCGTAACGCTTAAGGACCCCCTCATGCAATCGATGGAAGAAATGATTCAGGCGGCACAGAAGGCCGCCGAAACAATCCAGACGCAGATGAATGAAATGCAGGTGAAGCTCGATTCCATCGAGGTCGAAGGCACATCGGGCGGCGGCATCGTGAAAGTGCGTTGCACTGCAAAAGGACGGATGCTCGGCGTCCATATTGACGACAGTCTGATGGTTCCGACCGAAAAGCAGATGCTGGAAGACCTCATCACGGCAGCGTTCAACGACGCACGCGACAAAGCCGACCGGGTGTCGAATGAAGAAATGAAGGCGATCCAAGGCGGAATGGGTTTGCCACCCGGATTTAGCCTGCCGGGGATGTAAGCAACAGCGTGCCGGCCGACACTAGCTGACTGTTATCTTTCCGGTCATGCCAAAGCTGGCATGCAAAAAATGCCCGCATTTCACTTTGTAGCCGCCGACTTTCGGGACGAGAGTGACATCAATCGACTCGCCCTTGGCCAGTTCGACAACGCCATTCTTGCCAATTTTCTGGCGCGTTGCCGCGTCCATGCTAGCCGCAGCAAAGAAATCTTTTGCGATAAAATTGTGGCCGCCTGATCCGCGATTGACCAGATGGATCGTCACTGGCCTGCCAGCGACCAGTTTTATATCGGATGGATTAAAACTGAAATTCGCCAACACGATTTCGACACGCTGTTGTGGAGATTGAGCCGATATCGGAGCGGGCGTCGCAAAACTTGTGAGTGAAAGGCCGCTAAGGGCGAGAAGCCCGGCGATGCGAAGTGGCTGCATTTCGACTCTCCTTGAGTGAATTAGGATGTTCCCTTCTTGCTGTATCTTCGATTAATTTCGGCATGGCGGCGTTCGCAGGCATAAATGAAGGAACGGGCTGCGCATCCGGCACCACATTGCTGACATTCAGCCTGATCGGATACATCCACAGCTTCATTGCCGAATCGCTTGCGGCACGCGCCAGCCGTTCCCATATTGCGAGCAAGCAGCATGCGCTTTGGCGCAGCACAGACAATCGGACACCATAGTATGAGCCTTTTTCCACTTCTTCCCTTGCGCGACATTGTTGTGTTTCCTGGCATGGTTGTTCCGTTGTTTGTCGGCCGCGATAAATCGGTGGCGGCATTGGAAGCGGCGATGGAAGGGAACAAGGATATCTTCCTGCTCGCCCAACTTGACCCGGGTTGTGACGATCCCGAGCGGGATGATCTGTATGACATCGGGGTGGTCGCGCAGGTGTTGCAGCTATTGAAGTTGCCCGATGGTACTGTCCGGGTACTGGTCGAGGGAACTGCTCGGGCAGAGCTCGAACAGCTCCGGCCAGACGGGGATTTTGTGGTGGCCGAAGTGACGATCGCCGAGCCGGAAACCGTATCTGGTAATGAAATCACCGCGATGATGCGGGGCGTGGTCGAACAATTCGGCGAATACGCAAAGCTCAACAAGAAATTGGGCGAGGGCGCCGGTGATGATCTCGACGAGATCGACGATGCAGGCGCGCTGTCTGATGCGATTGCTGCGTCGATCAACACCAAGGTATCCGACAAACAAGCCCTGCTGACTGAACCCGATCCGCGCAAGCGGTTGGAAATGGTCATGTCCTTCATGGAAGGCGAGCTGTCCGTGCTGCAGGTCGAACGTAAGATCCGCGGGCGCGTGAAGCGCCAGATGGAGAAGACCCAGCGCGAATATTACCTTAACGAGCAGATGAAGGCGATTCAGAACGAATTGGGCGGTGAGGGTGAAGACGGCGATGAAATGGCCGAGCTTCAGAAGAGTATCGACACGCTCAAAATGTCGAAGGAAGCCAAGGCCAAGGCGCAATCGGAGCTGAAAAAGCTTAAGGCGATGCAGCCGATGAGCGCCGAGGCGACAGTCATCCGTAATTATCTTGATGTGCTGCTCGGGCTGCCATGGGGCAAGAAGTCGAAGCTGACCAAAGACATCGGTAAGGCGCAGAAAATCCTGGATGAGGATCATTATGCGCTGGATAAAGTCAAAGACCGGATCGTCGAATATCTCGCGGTGCAGGCGCGGACAAACAAGTTGAAGGGTCCGATCCTGTGCCTCGTTGGACCTCCCGGTGTCGGCAAGACTAGTCTCGGCAAATCAATTGCTCGCGCGACGGGCCGCGAGTTCGTGCGTCAGTCGCTTGGCGGCGTGCGGGACGAGGCCGAAATTCGCGGTCATCGCCGGACTTATATCGGTTCGCTGCCGGGCAAGATCGTGACCAACCTCAAGAAGGCTGGCGCCTCGAACCCGCTTTTCCTGCTCGATGAAATCGACAAACTGGGTCAGGATTTCCGCGGCGATCCAGCCTCGGCGCTGCTCGAAGTGCTCGATCCGGAACAGAATTCGAAATTCCAGGACCATTATCTGGAATTGGACCTAGATCTGTCGGATATTATGTTCGTTACTACGGCCAACAGTCTGAATCTCCCGCAGGCTCTGCTTGACCGGATGGAGATCATCCGGCTTGAAGGCTACACCGAAGATGAAAAGGTGGAGATCGCGCAGCGCCATCTGATCGCAAAGCAGGTTGAGGCGCATGGCCTGACCGAGGGCGAATTCGAACTTGCCGAAGACGGCTTGCGTGACCTGATCCGGTATTACACCCGTGAAGCCGGTGTGCGTACGCTGGAGCGGGAGATTGCCCGATTGGCCCGCAAGAGCCTGCGTAAAATTCTCGAAAAGGAAGTGACCAGCGTTACGGTGACATCCGAAAATCTGGGTGAATTTGCCGGAGTGCGCAAATTCAAGCATGGAATGAGCGAAGAAGAGGCCGAAATCGGTCTGGTCACCGGACTTGCCTGGACCGAAGTCGGCGGCGAATTGCTGTCGATCGAAAGTGTGACCACACCGGGCAAGGGGGAAATTAAGTCCACCGGCAAGCTTGGTGATGTCATGAGCGAGAGCATTGCGGCAGCGTTCAGTTTCGTAAAATCGCGCGCCCCTGCTTATGGGATTAAGCCTTCGATTTTCCAGCGTAAGAATATCCACATCCATTTGCCCGAGGGCGCAGTTCCCAAGGATGGCCCGAGTGCAGGTGTGGGTATGGTAACCTCGATAGTTTCCACGCTAACTGGCATCGCAGTCAGGCCAGATGTGGCGATGACTGGAGAGGTCACATTGCGCGGAAGAGTGCTTCCGATTGGCGGCCTTAAGGAGAAGTTGCTCGCGGCCCTGCGCGGCGGGATCAAGACGGTTCTGATTCCGGAAGAAAACGTCAAAGATCTGGCCGAAATTCCCGACAATGTTAAGGCTGGTCTGGAGATTATTCCAGTGAGCCATGTTGATCAGGTTTTGGAGATAGCTTTGACCTCTCTTCCGGCTCCGATCGAATGGACCGAGGCGGATGATCTGGCCAGTCAAGCAGGTGCGGCAGCAGTTGTCGGAGTAAACCCGCCAACAGCACATTGATTTTGCTGCAACGCAGCGACTCGGAGCGAATCCTGTTTGACGTATTGACAGTCAAAGTCAGGCCTTGACAAAATCACGACCACAATTGGTCGCAAAATTTCAGTTTTTATTGCCAAATGACCGCTATGACCCTGAATTGCCTTTGACACAGGCCGGAAAAATCCCTTCTATTGCACGCAATCGAAGGGGCAACTCTCCATCATCAACACAGCAGGGTTATAGGGGTTTTAGAATGAACAAGAATGATCTGATTAGCGCGGTTGCCGATTCCAGCGGACTATCAAAAAGCGATTCAGCCAGCGCTGTCGAAGGTGTTTTCGAAGCGATCACCAAATCACTATCGGGCGGCGATGAAGTCCGCCTGGTTGGTTTCGGATCGTTCTCTGTGGCCAAACGCAAAGCGTCAACTGGGCGTAATCCACGGACTGGTGAACCGATGACAATCAAGGCATCGAACCAACCCAAGTTCAAGGCAGGCAAAGGCTTGAAAGACGCCGTCAACTAAGGTGTCACTTTAGCCGCTTTAGAATACCAAAAACGGTATTGGGAATTAAGCGATTAGGGTATGAAGAACGAAAGCCGCGCTTGCCCATTGGCAGGCGCGGCTTTCGTTTTGTGATCTGAAATTTTGACGCGCCTATTCGGCAATCTTGATCAAGGCAGTGGGCGCATTTTGCGTGCGCTTGTTGATCCGCCATTCTAGCACTTTGCCCTCAGTTGTGCCGACCGGCCCCTCATCGGTATTGTTTGCGAGAATTTCGCCATCAGTCACGATCCGGAAAGTGCCGTTCAATTCGGGAATAGCTGGAGCTTCTTTTGCTTCATCGTTGCCCATCTTTGTAAAAGCACCCGCCATCCCGGCCATCATTCCCTGAAACGGGTTGCCGCCCGATTGAGCCGAAAATCCAGGGGCGTCGACCCGGACTGTTCCGCCATCGCGATTGGCCACTAGAACAAAGAAATTCGACATCGGGAATCGCTCTATCGTCGGAAATAAGAAGTCATGGTCGAGTCGACCTGCGATTTTGAATTCGACGAGGAACAATCCGTCGCCCGCGTATTCGACCGAATTCCAGCCTTTTTGACGGCGAAGACGGTTCGCAATTTCCTCCGCCGCTTCAGGATCGGCTGGGTCAATGCCGCCGAGCATTGCGCTCATCATTTCAGCTTCTTCTTTTTGCGTCTTGATGCTCGTTCCCAACTCCGCTTCCCAATCGCGCCGTTGCTCGGCGATTTCATCACGGGTGCAGGTGCGCTCTTCGAAATTGTCGTCTGAATAGCAGGGCTGCTCGACGAACTCATTATCGGCATTCTCAGCCTTGTTGCCTAATTCGGCCAGCTTGCTGAGCGCCAACAGATAAATTTCACCGTTGTAGGAGTAGGTGAACGTGCCGCCATTCCTAAGATCGAGTTGCGAGGTGAATTTGCCGGGCGATAGCAAGCAACCCGTTAGCAATATGGCCATTACTGCAGCGACTGAAACCGCTCCCAATCGTTTCAATGAAACATTTATATCCATCTAATCGCCCCCTTGCTAATTCAGCTACCCCGTGTCGCCACAGCATAAAGCGCAATTGCTGCAGCATTGGAAACATTTAAACTCTCGATCGCATCGCTTATTGGCAAGCGGGCGAGTGCGTCGCAATGTCCCGAAATATTCTGGCGCATCCCGTCTCCCTCCGCTCCGAGAACCAGCGCAACGGCCCCGGTTGGCAGTGCCTCACCCAATGTAGTGTCGGATTCCCCGGTCAGGCCAATTCGCCAATATCCTGCCTCGGCCATTTGCTCCATCGCCCTAGCCAAATTAACAACCCGTACCCACGGCACGACTTCCAGTGCGCCGGAGGCAGACTTTGCAACAACTCCTGATTCAGGCGGCGCGTGCCGATCTTGTGTAACAATGGCTGCAGCGCCGAACGCTGCGGCCGAGCGTAATACTGCGCCGACATTATGCGGGTCGGTTACTTGATCCAGAACCACTATCACGCGGCCATCGGCGTTATCGAGGACCTCGTCGAGACCAACTTCTTCAAGTGGAGCGCACTCAAGTACCAGCCCCTGATGCGGCGTGTCGCGAGTGACCAATCGGCCAAGGTCGGCGACTTGGGCGTACTCGATCGTAAACCCTTCTGGCAATTCGCCGTCCAGTTCCGCGATGGCCTCACGCGTTGCTGTTAGCTTATGATGAGTCCGCTCCGGATTTTTCAGCGCAGCCTCCACCGCATGACGACCCCACAGCCGCACTTGTCCGGTGCTGGCACGCCCGCTGCCACGCCCGCCCTGCATCCGTCCAGCGCGGCCGCGTAATGCCCGTTTACGATCAGGCGCTGAGCCGGGTTTGCGGTCTGCCATAGTGCGAAAAACTCCGTGAAATGCTTCTTGTCGCTGCGCCATGCCAGTCGACCCATTGACAGGCAAGCGCCGCTTCGCCATTGGGGCGCCTCTCGGCTGAATGGCCCCGGAAACGGGGCTGCCAAATTCGCGGAACGATCCGCAACTGGCAAGCAAGTGGACAGGTGGCCGAGTGGTTAAAGGCAGCAGACTGTAAATCTGCCCGCGCAAGCGTACATAGGTTCGAATCCTATCCTGTCCACCACTTGCCCCGTTTATCTTAGATGCAGGATTTGTTTAACCTGATAGCGGAATTGCGAGTCGGTCGAATGCCAACTTGCATAGTCTTTTTCGACATAGAAGATTACGATATTTCAGCATCTTGTAACGCAAATTTAGACAGAACTTGCTCCGCGTAGTCGGTACCGATATTCACTGACCATGCAATCGATCAACCGCCCTGTTATCTCTGCCAGTGGACTGTTTACGCCAAAGGAGAGTATTTCGAACGCGGAACTGGTCGCCAGCTATAATTCCTATGCTGATCTGTTCAATCGAGGGCATGCGGAAGAGATCGCCAGCGGCGAGATCGAAGCGTTGCAGCCGAGTTCGGTCGAATTCATCGAAAAGGCGAGTGGAATCAAATCTCGTCACGTAATAGCGAAGCGTCCTGTGCTCGATCCGCAAATCATGTCGCCTCGCTGGCCGGAGCGCGGGAATGATGAGCTGTCGATGATGGCCGAGATTGGCGTCATTGCTGCTAGGCAGGCACTGGAGCGCGCTGGGCGCAATCCAGCCGATGTTGATGCGGTGTTGTGCGCAGCCTCGAACATGGAACGTGCTTATCCGGCCATGGCCATCGAAATCCAGCATGCGCTTGGTATCGAAGGCTTTGCTTTTGACCTAAACGTTGCCTGTTCGTCTGCTACATTCGGCATCCAAACTGCGGCAGATTATGTTCGCTCGGGCAATGCGAAGTCTGTGTTGGTTGTCAGTCCCGAGATCACCAGCGGTCATTTGAATTGGCGTGACCGGGACAGCCATTTTATTTTCGGCGATGTTGCGACTGCCGTTCTGGTGGAGGATTCGTCCATTGCACCCCCATCACACTGGAATATTCTCGGCACCAAACTGAAGACCGAGTTTTCCAACAACATTCGCAATAATTTCGGTTTCCTCAATCGGGCCGATCCAGACAATGCCAACAATGCTGATAAACTTTTCGTTCAGGAAGGCCGCCGGGTTTTCAAGGAAGTGGTTCCAATGGTTTCCAGCATGATCCTGGTTGAAGCAGACCGGTTGGAGATCGAGGTGAGCCAATTGCGCCGATTGTGGCTGCATCAAGCCAATGCAGGGATGAACCGGCTGATCGCGCACCGTGTTCTGGGGCATGAGGCCGAGCCAGATGAAAGCCCGACTGTATTAGACAGCTATGGTAACACCTCTAGCGCAGGATCGATCATTGCATTCCATCTGCATAATGAAGATCTGCTGGACGGCGATATAGGGTTGATTTGCAGCTTCGGTGCTGGATATTCCGTTGGTACCGTCTTCCTGCAAAAAGTTGAATGACGACGTGATCTGCTCCGTGATGGAGTAAGTCATGACCTTAAATTCCCCTGGCAATCAAAGCCAGCGTGCTTGTCGCGCTCAATCGTAACCCCTAGGTGTAACAAATGGCCGGAGAACTACTCGACAATAAAGGCCGGGGCGATGCAGCATGGCAATGGCCGGCGATCCACCCGGAAGGACGCAAATTCGGACTGATTGCTTTTGCAATCAGCATGATCTTTCTGTTGATCTTCGATTGGGAGATTGTCGGTTGGCCGATGCTTGCGTTGAGCGGCGGCGTGTTAGCCTTCTTCCGCGATCCTGAGCGCGTTGTACCGCAAGCCGATTCCTATATCATTTCCCCTGCCGACGGCCTGGTGTCGTTGATTGCAGAGGTTGATCCGCCAGCAGAATTGCAGGGCGATGACGGATCCGGGGTAATTGGCTTGCCTGAAGGCAAAGTGACCCGAATTTCGATTTTCATGAGTGTGTTTGATGTCCATATCAATCGTGCGCCGATTGGCGGGATGGTGCGGCGGCTGGTCTATATGCCCGGAAAATTCATGAATGCCGATCTGGACAAGGCAAGTGACGAAAATGAACGGCAGCATATTTTGATGGAGCGCGGAGACGGCGTGGCGATAGGATTTACCCAAATAGCCGGGCTGGTAGCGCGGCGGATCGTTCCTTTTGTGAAGCCGGGCGATATGGTTGCGGTGGGACAGCGGATCGGTCTGATCCGTTTCGGCAGCCGGGTTGACGTTTATCTGCCAGCGGGCACCGACCCAAAGGTGATGATTGGCCAAAAAGTGATAGCTGGTGAGACTATTCTGGCCGAGATTGGTCAGCAGCAATTGCTGGAAGGTATCGCACATTGAGCAATGATGGGCGAATTGGCCCCAAGTCTGCCGAGGATGAAGCTCCGCGACATGCGAGCGGCCCAAAGGGATTGTCGCTTAGAGCAGTCGTGCCCAATGCGATTACCGCCGCAGCCTTGTGTTCTGGCTTAACGGGGATTCGATTCGCGATATCGGGCGACTGGCCAGAAGCTATTTTAGCAGTAATTTTGGCCGGAGTTCTCGATGGTCTCGACGGGCGAATAGCTCGGCTTTTGAAAGCACAATCAAGGTTCGGGGCGGAACTGGACAGTCTAGCCGATTCGCTGTCGTTCGGGATGGCGCCGGCATTAATTCTGTATCTGTGGACATTGCAGGAAATTCCGCGGGTCGGTTGGTTTGCCTCACTCGCCTTCGCAATTTGCTGTGCACTACGATTAGCCCGGTTCAATGCGCAAATCGATACCGATGAACAGCCGCACAAATCGGCGGGCTTCCTGACGGGGGTCCCTGCGCCGGTCGGGGCAGGTCTGGCATTCTTGCCGTTCTATCTGTGGATGGCGACGGGCTATGAAGAATTTCGCAATCCGGTTGCGATGGGTATCTGGATGGCATTGATCGCCTTCCTGATGATTTCCAATGTTGCGACCCTTAGTTGGACTTCGCTCAGACCGCGCCGGAATGTACGGTTGGAATTGATAGCCGTGGTCGGGATTGTTTTCGCGGCCTTATTGCTGGAGCCCTGGTGGACACTGGCAGTCATCTCGGCTGCATATATGGTATTGATGCCCTATGGCATGGTCAAATATGGCCGTATCAAGCGGCAACGGGCAGTTGCAGCGAGCGCTGCCGCATCACTTGACGGGGGGCGATTGCCCGATTGATCGAGCGCGTCCGGAACGATGGCTCTAACGGCAGGCATTCCAATTGCCGGGTCTTGAGAACCACCAAGTTATAATGTGCATCGCAGGCTACCCGTAAGCGGAGGCCACGGTAAGCGCGCGCACCAAGCAGGGCGCTATCTGTCAAAACGACCACCGCAAAGATGGCTGCAAAAGCGAACAGGGTGACAATTAGAAATCCAAGCATCGCGAAAACTTTCTATCATGATCCCCCAGTTGTCAGATAAAACCATGTTGACAGACTGTGGATAATAGGTGGAAAACTCTACTCGACCGGTGTTTGTTCCCGATATGGGCTATGTTCTTTATTTGTTCTCGCCTGTCAAGTGCATTTTGAGCCTGAATTGTCGCTTTATCGGTTTTTACGGGGTAGCAATTTACCAATTCGCCCGCTAAAGCGCCGCGTCCGCTGAGAATCCTTCCGTATTTGCGAAAGGTCGAAGCGGTCAAATTCACATGGAAAGCGCTCATACCGGTGCCTTCGCGGGGAAAAAGGTTCGCCTTTGCCGCACAGGTTCCAGCTTTCCAGAGGAACAACCGGAAGGAATTATCTTATGGCGGCACCTACCGTCTCTATGCAGCAATTGATTGAAGCCGGATCGCATTTCGGCCACCAGACACACCGCTGGAACCCGCGCATG
>JBBKWK010000167.1:0-7760 GCA_037968915.1 Pontixanthobacter sp. | reverse complement strand
GCTGTGATGGGGCCAGCGCCATTCGCGGCCCTGCTGCGGGCGGCGCCGCATTCCGGCCTGCCGCACTCGGCCACCCTCGCATTTATCTGGAAATTGACGAGCACGGTTACGTGGATTGCGGCTATTGCGACCGGCGCTTCGTGCTCAAGGACGGACCCGCCGAACGCGCGGACCAATCGGCCTTGCCCGATATTTCCGAAGGTGCCAGTTAACCTGCGCTTGGTCTCGGTAATCCGAAATTAACCCCGCCCGTTGACTATGCTTGATCACCAAAAATTCTATCCTGACTTGTTACAGAGGCTCATCAATCGGGGGCCATATCTATCGTGTACGGAAAAAAATTTACCGCCAAGATACAACCGGCCGCAGCCGCGCGCCGACTGTTAGCGGCAGTATTGGCCGCATCGACATTGGGCGCGGCCCCGGCCCTAGCAGCTGACGATGCGACGGCCGATGCACAGGCTGTAGTGATCGACGGGTTCCAATTGCAAAACGTCGATCCGCTGCAATTCGGCCGCATCATTCCCAGCGGGCTTGGCGGTTCTGTCATGATCAATGTCAACACCGGAGCCGTCAGTACCATCGGTCAAGTGGTTACTGTGGGCACCAACCAGACCCGCGCGCGCTTTACGGTCAAGGCACCTGTCGGCATTATCATGATCATCGCAGGCGATCCATCGGTCGAGCTGACCCGGATAGGCGGCACCGAATCCATGACCGCATCCTTGACCCACAAGGGCACAACCGGACTCGCAACCGCAACTGTATTCGGTCTGCCAATCGGCCTTATCGCGACCTCGCCCGATCAGGAAATTCATACTGGCGGATCGTTGATAGTCGCAGGCAATCAGGTTGAAGGCATTTACGAAGGCAGTTTCGCTCTGTTGGTATCCTATCTTTAGCCGAGCTGCCGCCCTATATTGGATGGTATGAACACATTCGATCCCGCGACATTGCTGTATAGTGACGGCAAACTGACCCCAGAACAGGCCCAGGCGCTCGCCGCCGAAACCCTGTCCCGCTGCGATGATGGCGAGCTTTACCTGCAATATAGCGCCAGCGAGGCGTTCACTTTTGATGATGGCCGGCTGAAAACCGCTGATTATTCCCGGGATTCCGGCTTCGGCCTGCGCGGCATCTCGGGCGAGATGACCGGGTTTGCACATGCCAATGACATCAGCGCTGCTGCAATCCGGCGGGCCGGGGAAACGCTGCGACTGCTTGATCCGGCGAAGGGCCAGCCCGCCCCAGCCCCGCGCCAGAACAACCGCCATCTTTATACCGACGCCAGCCCGCTGGACGGGATACCTTTCGCGCAAAAAGTACAATTGCTCGAAACCATCGATGCCGCCGCCCGTGCGCGCGATCCGCGTGTAGCGCAGGTCACCGTTTCGCTATCGGGCAGCTGGAACGTGGTGGAAATAGTGCGCGCAGACGGGTTTGTCGCACGCGACATCCGCCCGCTGGTCCGTCTCAATATCGCGATTGTCGCAGAATCCAATGGCCGCCGTGAAACGGGTTCTTTCGGCATGGGTGGGCGCTATCTTTATGACCGCCTGTTCGACCCTGCGGAATGGAATCGCGGGATTGATGTCGCCGTGGCGCAGGCGCTGACAAATCTGGACGCGGTCGATGCTCCGGCAGGTGAAATGACCGTCCTGCTCGGCCCCGGCTGGCCCGGAGTGCTGCTGCACGAAGCCATCGGCCACGGGTTGGAAGGTGATTTCAACCGCAAGGGCACCAGCGCATTCTCGGGCCGCTTGGGCGAGCGGGTCGCGGCTGACGGGGTCACAGTCGTCGATGATGGCACAATCGAAAACAGGCGCGGATCGCTGTCGATTGACGATGAAGGTACACCGACGTCCGAAACAGTGTTGATCGAGAACGGTATCCTCAAAGGATATATGCAGGACCGGCTCAATGCGCGGCTGATGGGCGTGGCCGCAACCGGCAACGGACGGCGCGAGAGTTACCAGCATGCGCCAATGCCGCGCATGACCAACACATTCATGCGCAGCGGCGCGGATGATCCAGCCGAGCTACTGTCCCGCGTCAAGCAAGGCATTTTTGCCAAGAGCTTCGGCGGTGGGCAGGTCGATATCGTCTCTGGCAAATTCGTTTTCTCCTGTACCGAGGCCTACTTGATCAAGGATGGCAAGCTGGGCGCGCCGATCAAGGGCGCGACCTTGATCGGGGACGGACCGAGCGTGCTGACCAAAGTGCGCGGGATCGGCAATGATCTGGCGCTGGATGAAGGCATCGGCGTGTGCGGCAAAGGCGGCCAGAGCGTGCCTGCCGGGGTGGGCCAGCCGACCTTGCTGGTTGACGGATTGACGGTCGGCGGCACCGCCTGAAACGGCCGAACACCGGTGCAACCGGCAATCCCATCGAAGTCGGGGCCCGGTCAAATCAGGGTGGGTTCACAGAAATGTGCTATGCTACATCGACTGGAGAAATCGCCATGTTGAAGACATCATGTTGAAGGCCCCGATTTTGAAGACCCCGCCGCTTGCAGCCCTAGTGGCTGTATTCGCTTTTGCAGCGCCGCATTTCGCGCTGGCTGCGGATGACAGCGATACTCCGCGCAATGCCGCGGGCGAAGCGGAGCTGGCTGAAATGCTCGCCGGCCGGACAATGGGCGAACCGCAGCGCTGCCTGAGTAATCACGAGCGGCGCCGGATGAACATCATTGATCGTACCGCTTTCGTGTTTCGCGATGGCGATACGATTTACGTTAACCGCCCCAATGGCGCGAATTTCCTCGACGATTTCGACGTGCCGGTGTTCAAGCTGTTTGGCTCCAGCCTGTGCCGGCTCGATATGGTCGAATTGCGCGATCGGTCGTTCTTTATGGGCGGCCCAACCTTGGTTATGAATGACTTCGTCCCTTATCGACTCGAAAAGGAGAAAGACCAATGATCAAGATCATTCCCGTTCTTGCCGCTGCCGCGATGCTCGCTGCGCCTGCGATTACCACCGCAAAAGACCAATCAGCGCCGAGCAAGGGTCAGGCAAAACTCGCCAAATTGCTGGAAGGCCGTGTAGCGGGCGATCCGCAACGCTGCGTGCGTACCAGGCCCAGTGAAAATTTTAATGTGATCGACGGCACTGCGCTAGTGGTCGGCCAGGGACGCACGATCTATGTTAATGTTCCCCGCGATCCGAGCGCGCTGGACGATGATGATACGCTGGTAATCCGCCGCCAAAATGGCAGCAGCCTTTGCAGGCTCGACTGGGTTGAAACCCGCGACCGCCTGGGCCAGTTTTATAACGGTAATATCATGCTGAATGACTTCGTGCCTTATACCAGGACCGAGGCCGGATCCGGATCTGCAGCCAGCGAGGGCTGACCGGCAGATGGCGGCTGCGCAGCGCCGGTGGGCCGCTGAATTAGTCCACGTCTGGTTCCGTCAATTGTCGCCCAGAGACTGGTTCGGCAGCGGCGCGGAAGTAGACGCCATGCTGCGCCGCAGATTCGCGCCGGACTATCAAGCATTATGCCAGCGCCCGGCCGCCGATTTTCTCGGCGATATTCGTGTTGCACAGGCCGCAATCCTGCTGTTCGATCAGATCCCGCGCAACATCTTTCGCGGCACGCCAGCCGCCTTCGCCACCGACCCACTGGCACTTGATATCGCGATTAATTTCATGAACCGGGAATGGGACGCGCGCCTGCCCGCCCGCGAACGCCAATTTATCGCCATGCCGCTGATGCATAGTGAATCTATCGCCGATCAGCGCGCCAGCCTGAATTATTTCGCACAGAACCTGCCGGGCAATCTCGAATTCGCGCGGAGCCATCACCGGATGATCGCCCGCTTCGGACGATTTCCCCACCGTAACAAACCATTGGGCCGCACCAGTACCGACGCGGAAAAACGCGCGATTGCCGCCGGGTTCAGCTGGTAACAGGGCTGGATAGCGGGCCGATCAGCGCGCCAGTTAACGGATCACATTCATCCGCTCGATAATCGCATCAGCCTCGGCCATGATCCGGTCGATCAATTGCTGACAAGTCGGAATATCGTGGATCAGGCCGGCCACCATGCCGCAGCTCCACGCGCCCTTGTCCATATCGCCTTCCAGCATGATCGCGGGATACACGCCCGCGACTTCCTCGATGATATCCTCGAATTTGAGAGTGTCACCGAGCCGCTTTTCTTTCTCGATCAATCGCTCGACCGCATCGTTGGTCATTACCCGTTCGGTATTACGAAGCGACCGCATCACCAGCCGCGTATCCAGCTCGCTCGCGGCCACGATTGCTGCCTTCACGTTTTCGTGAACCGGCGCTTCCTTGGTGGCGATGAAGCGGGTGCCCATGTTCATGCCCTGCGCGCCCAACGCCAGACTGGCGATCAGGCTGCGCCCGTCAGCCATGCCGCCCGATGATACGAAGGGTATTTCCAGCTCGTCCGCTGCGCGCGGCAACAGGATGAAATTGGGTACGTCGTCTTCGCCCGGATGCCCGCCGCATTCGAACCCGTCGACCGACACGGCATCGCAGCCAATCGCTTGCGCCTTCAGCGCATGGCGCACGCTGGTGCATTTGTGGATCACCTTGATCCCGGCGTCTTTGAGCGGCGGCAAAAGATCAGACGGATTGCGCCCGGCAGTCTCGACCACTTTCACTCCGCCGTCGATTACCGCCTTCACGATCGCGGGATAATCGGGCGGTGTCAGCGTGGGCAGGATAGTGATATTCACCCCGAACGGCTTGTCAGTCATATCCCGGCAGCGCGCGATTTCGTTTGCGAGGTCAGCAGGCGTTTTCTGGGTCAGTCCGGTGATGATGCCCAGCCCGCCAGCATTGGAAACCGCCGCCGCCAGTTCCGCAAAGCCGACATAATGCATGCCCCCTTGAATGATGGGATGCTGGATGCCGAACATTTCGGTGATCGCGGTTTTCATTTGTCTCTCCTTTGCAGCCCCAAATGGGCTGGTGGCCGGTTTGGGCCAAGCGTTAGGGCGGGAATGGCCGGTGATGCAAGCCGCTTGTCCCGGTCACAGCGTGGGTCCACAGTCCCGCCAGCAACATTGAGAGGACTTGATCCATGGTTTCCCCCCAATCCCCCATCGATTCGCCTTTCGGCTATCGCTCTACCGCGATGGAGGTTGCGGAAGGAGTGAACCTGACCGGCAAGAACATCATCGTAACCGGCGGGTATTCCGGTCTTGGAACGGAAACGGTGAGAGCGCTGGCCAGCCGGGGCGCGCATGTGATTGTCGGTGCGCGCAGGCCCGATGCGGCGGCGGACGTTCTGGCCGGGATGGAGGGCAACATCACCATCCTGCCGCTCGACCTGGCCAACCCGGCATCGATCGATGAATTTGCGGTTGCGGTCGCCAAGCTGGCGGACCGGATCGATATCCTGATCAACAATGCCGCGATTATGGCCAATCCGCTCACCCGCGATGCACGCGGCTATGAAAGCCAGTTCGCCACCAATCACCTTGGCCATTTCCAGCTCACCGCGCAGCTTTGGCCGTTGCTGGTCGCGGCAGCTGAAACGGGCGGCGCGGCGCGGGTGGTCGCCTTGTCCTCGGTCGGGCACCGGTTGAACGGGCTGGACCTCGACGATCTCAATTTCGAGCGCCGCGAATATGAAAAATGGCCAGCATACGGGCAGGCCAAATCGGCCAATGCGCTGTTTGCTCTGCAACTGGACAAGCTGGGCGAGCCGCTCGGCATACGCGCATTCGCCGTTCATCCGGGCGGCATCGTCACCCCGCTGCAGCGCCATCTGACGATGGAGGAACAGACCGCAATGGGCTGGTTCGACGAGGACGGCAACACGCACGCATCCTTCAAGACCGTCGAGCAAGGTGCGGCGACCAGCGTGTGGTGTGCGGTTTCTCCGCAGCTGGACGGTATGGGCGGTGTCTATTGCGAGGATTGCAATCTAGGCGAACCTGCGACCGAACAAACCCCGCGCGGTTCGGGCGTCTCTCCGCATATTCGCGACGAGAAGCTGGCGCAGGACTTGTGGGTGAAATCGGAAGAACTGACCGGGGTCAGGTTTGCTCGATAGGGGCAAAAAATTCGACCAGCAGGGCGTAGGTCCAGCGGCTAAATTTCGGGCGCAAGTCCGGGTCCTGGTAAATCGATCTTCTGTCCGCCCGCCGAAAATCAGGAGCGGGCGGACAGAGGTTTTCGATTAGCGTCGCAACTGACCGCGGATCGCACCATTTGGATATTGGGCAGTGTGCACGTTGACATAAAATGCTTCCGGATTGTTCTCGATCCGGTCTTGTGCCCATTCGCTGCCGTCGGCGCAGCCCTTGTAGCCGCCTTCGTTGGCTGGTTTCAGCGTGAACACGGGTGGGCCATTCACTCCGCTGGCGCCGATGTGGATATGCGCGGCGGTTATCGGGCCGATATTGCGAATATCGTTGAGATCCCAGCACACCTGACCGAATTCGTCAGAGATCGAGATTTCTGCCTGGCCCGCGCCATCGGAGTCACCGCCGCCAACTTCCTGCGCGCCAGTCAGCGTGGCGTAAAATGTATCGGACGTTTCTTCGGCAATTGTTTCTTCAATGGTAGCACAGCCAGCCAGCGCAAAACCTCCGGCCATGGTGCCGGCCATAATCATCGAACGTATCTTTATCATATTACCTCTCCAGATTGACAGCTTGATGCCGTCTGTGAGGTGATGAACGGTCGGGACGCGAAAATTGTTCCGGCAGCCAGACTATGATATCAGGCACTTATTCCCACTCGATCGTTCCCGGCGGCTTTGATGTATAGTCATACACCACCCGGTTCACGCCTTGCACTTCGTTCACGATCCGAGTGGCGCAGCCGGTCAGGAAGCTGGCGTCGAAGGGATAGACATCTGCCGTCATGCCGTCGGTGCTGGTTACCGCGCGCAGGCCGCAGACGCTTTCATATGTGCGCGCATCGCCCATGACGCCGACGGTCTTCACCGGCAGCAACACGGCGAAGGCTTGCCAGATCGCATCATACAGGCCGGCATTGCGGATTTCTTCGAGGTAGATCGCATCGGCCTTGCGGAGGATGTCGCAGCGTTCCTTGGTCACTTCGCCGGGAATGCGGATCGCGAGGCCGGGGCCGGGGAACGGGTGACGGCCGACGAACACATCCGGCAGACCCAACTCGCGGCCTAGATCGCGAACCTCGTCCTTGAACAATTCGCGCAAGGGTTCGACCAATTGCATATTCATGCGTTCGGGCAGGCCGCCAACATTGTGGTGGCTCTTGATCGTCACACTAGGGCCGCCGGTGAAGGAGACAGACTCGATCACGTCAGGGTACAGCGTGCCTTGGGCGAGGAAATCCGCGCCGCCGATTTTCTTCGCTTCCGCTTCGAACAGATCGATGAACGCGCCGCCGATGAATTTGCGTTTCTTTTCCGGATCGGTCAGCCCGGCCAGGCCGGTGAGAAACATTTCCTCCGCATCCACATGGACCAGCGGGATGTTGTAATGATCGCGAAACAGGGTGACCACCTGCTCCGCCTCGTTCATCCGCATCAGCCCATGATCAACGAATACGCAAGTTAGCTGCTCGCCAATTGCCTCGTGGATCAGCACCGCAGCGACTGCGCTATCGACCCCGCCCGATAGGCCGCAAATGACTTTGCCATCCCCGACCTGCGCACGAATCTCGTCGATCTTGGTCTTGCGAAATTCAGCCATGGTCCAATCACCCGCCAGCCCGCAGACGTGACGGACAAAATTGGCGATCAATTTACCCCCGTCGGGCGTGTGGACCACTTCGGGGTGGAACTGGGTAC
>JBBKWK010000166.1:0-4752 GCA_037968915.1 Pontixanthobacter sp. | reverse complement strand
ATCTTCACCGTCGCGGAAGTCGGCGGGGACGAAGCCGAAGCGGAAATGAAGAGCTTCACGGCGGGCGAAACGCATCTCAACTCGGCCTACGGTTTTAACTTCCTCTATGCCGAAAAATTAACCCCCGGCCTGGTCTGCGCCGCGCAGGCTGAATGGCCGGATCGGCACGCCATTGGCTGGCCCAGCTGGGCGTTCGAAAATCATGATGCACCACGCGCCCTATCGCGCTGGTGTGCGCCTGAGCATCATGAGGCCTTTGCCCGGATGAAGATGCTGCTGCTCGCTAGTTTGCGAGGCAATGCCATCATATATTACGGCGAGGAATTGGGCCTGACACAGGTCGACATTCCCTTCGGCCAACTGCACGATCCAGAGGCAGTGGCGAATTGGCCGCTGACCTTGTCGCGCGATGGTGCGCGCACGCCGATGCCGTGGTCGGCGGAGGCTGCGCACGCCGGATTTACCTTTGGTGAGCCATGGCTTCCGCTGGGGGTACTTAACCAGGCAATTGCGGTTGACCAGCAGGAGCAAGACGGCAATTCATTGCTCAATTTCACGAGGATGATTTTGCAGCTTCGGAATACCAATCCAGCGCTGCATCACGGCACTGTCATCAGCTGTGTTGCCGATGGTGATTTGCTGGAATTAGTGCGTGAAGAGGGCGGTCAGCGCCTCCGGTGCCTGTTCAACATGGGGCGGACGCAGAATGTCGCAGGCGCGGCAAAGGGAGGCCCAATCCTGTTCGCTACCGATGGTTCTTCATCAGTCAAACTGGCGCCCTATGGCGCGGTCATCATCGAGGAAACGCAATGCGCCTGATCCCATTGCTCGCCGTAATCGCTGCATTCGCATTCCCTGCTGCCGCGGAGGCCGAAACGGTCCAGTCACCCGATGGCCGGATCACGGTCACGCTTGCTGCGGATGGCGAGGGCATTCCGTTCTATACGGTTGAACGTGACGGCAAGCTACTGATTGTTAAATCAAACCTCGGTTTCAGTTTCACAGATGCCGATCCGATGAGGCGCAATTTTGAAGTGGTCGCCGAGCAAAGGACGTCGGTCGATACCCAGTGGGAGCAACCTTGGGGCGAACGGCAGTTTGTCACCGACCGGCACAACGAACTGGCGATGACATTCGCTGAAAAGGACGAGACACCGCGCCGGATTACCTTGCGCCTGCGCGTGTTCGATGACGGCGTCGGTTTTCGTTATGAATTCCCAGAGCAGGACCATCTTGCGACCGCACGGATCGCAGAGGAGTTGACCGAATTCAACATTGCCGACGATGGCACTGCTTGGTGGATTCAGGCGGGCGACTGGAACCGCTACGAATACCTTTACACCGAAACCCCGGTTAGCGCAGTTTCTACTGCACACACGCCTATAACTTTCCGAATGCAGGACGGCACCCATATCTCGCTCCACGAAGCGGCGCTGGTCGATTATTCGGGCATGTGGATCCGCCGGATGCAGGGGACCAATTTCCGCGCGCAGCTTTCGCCCAGCCCGCGCGGCCCCAAGGTCGTGCGGGATGCGCCTTTCACCACGCCGTGGCGGTCGATCCGCATCGCCGACGGCCCGGCGGGTCTGTATGAAAGCGATTTGGAGCTGAACCTCAACGAGCCAAACAAACTCGGTGATGTCAGCTGGTTCACGCCGCACAAGTATATCGGCATCTGGTGGGAAATGCACCTCGACACAAGCAGTTGGGCGAGCGGTGAGAAGCATGGTGCAACCACGGCGAATGCCATCAAACACATCGATTTTGCCGACACACACGACTTTCGCGGAGTGCTGATCGAGGGATGGAACGTCGGGTGGGATGGAAACTGGTTCGGCAATGGACGCGAGTTCAGCTTTACCGAGGCCTATCCCGATTTCGATATCGAGAAAGTTGCCGCCTATGCCAAATCCAAGGGCGTGCGGATCATCGGCCACCACGAAACCGGCGGCAATATTGACGTCTATGAACGCCAATTGTCCGATGCGATGGCTTTCTATGAGCGGCTTGGAATCGATGCCGTTAAATCAGGCTATGTCACCGATGCCGGAGCGATCATCGCGCCTGATGGACAGGGCGGAGAGACCTTCGTCTGGCATGACGGGCAGGAAATGGCGCGCCATCATCTAAAGGTCGTAAAAGAGGCCGCAACACACAAAATCGCGGTAAATCCGCATGAGCCGATCAAGGACACCGGCCTGCGCCGCACCTATCCCAATTGGATCAGCCGCGAAGGCGCGCGCGGGGCGGAATATGATGCCTGGGGCGTGCCCAAGAACCAGCCCGATCACGTGCCGACCATGCTGTTTACTCGCATGCTTTCCGGCCCGTTCGATTACACGCCTGGCGTGTTCAGCCTGACAGGCCGGGACGGCAGTCCGATACCCTCAACTCTGGCGCGCCAGCTGGCCTATTATGTGGTGATTTACTCCCCGATCCAGATGGCGGCCGACCTCCCGGAGAATCTCGAAGCATATCCCGAAGCGCTCGATTTCGTGAAGCGGGTGCCGACCGATTGGAGCGAAACCAGGGTGATAGAGGCGGACGTCGGCAAGCTGGCCGTGATTGCTCGCAAGGACCGAAATTCGGACAAATGGTATGTAGGCGGAGTAACGGATGAGGAGCGCCGATTGGTCACGGTTGATTTCTCGTTCCTGGAGCCGGGAAGGCGGTACCGCGCGACGATATGGCTCGATGCAAGCGGGACCGATGGGCTTGGGCAAGACCGGCACGGAATGAATGTCGATACGGCCTTGGTGGATAGCGAGAGCACTCTTTCGGTCGCGATGGCGCGCGCGGGGGGCTTTGCGATGGAAGTCACGCTGGAATAGAACCGCACCGATGAGCGAGACGCAGCCACCCAAAATCGTCGTTCTTGGCGGCGGTAGTGCAGGCTGGATTACCGCCTGCCTACTGCACAAGGAATGGGGCGAGCGCGGCGGATCGGTGACCGTGGTTGAAAGTCCGGACATCGGGATTATCGGAGTCGGAGAAGGTTCAACCCCGCAGCTGAAGGCGTTTTTCGACCTTCTCGGCATTGCCGAAGACGAGTGGATGCCCGCGTGCGATGCGACTTACAAGCTGGGCATTCGATTCACCGGATGGAGCGAACGTGCCGGGTTCGAGAGCTACTTCCACCCGTTTCCCGGCCCGGTGGACCTTCATTCCGAACCCGCGTTCTTTCACAATTGCGCGCTTGCGCGCCGTGGCTTTGAAGTTCCCGCACATCCCGATGGCTGGTATCTGGCGGAGCGGTTGGCCGAGCAGCGCAAAAGCCCCGAAACTCCGGATAACTTCCCGTTCGCACCCAGCTACGGTTATCATTTCGATGCTTACAAACTGGGCGCGTTCTTGCGCAACTGGGTGACTGCACAGGGCGTCATCCACAAGTCGCTGAAAGTTTCAGAGATAGAGCTGAGCAGCGAGGGCGATGTTGCGGCGCTACTATGCGAAGGAGGAGAGCAGATTGAAGGCGATTTCTTCGTCGATTGCTCCGGTTTCCGCAGTATGATCGCTCAGGACACGCTCGGCGAGCGCTTTATTCCTTTTGCAGAAAACCTGTTCAACGACCGCGCTGTAGTGATGCCAACTCCGCATGAAGGGCGGTTCAAGCCGCAAACCGAAAGCCTGGCGATGAAGGCCGGGTGGCGTTGGTCGATCCCACTGACTTCGCGGATCGGCAATGGCTACGTCTATTCATCCGCCCATATTTCGGACGAAGATGCGGAGGCCGAATTGCGCGCCGCGATTGGTATGAAAGGCAGCGAGCAGGAAGCGCGCATCCTGAAGATGAAGGTTGGACGGGTCGAGAATAGCTGGACCCGCAACTGTCTTGCCGCAGGCCTATCACAAGGCTTTATCGAGCCGCTGGAAGCCACAGCGTTACATATCGTGATTGCCACCGCGCTCGAATTTGCCCGCGCTTATGAAGCTGGCGGCTTTACAGCGCAGCACCGTGATGCCTTCAACACTGCGATTGCAGACCGGTATGAAGGGATCCGCGACTATATCGTCGCCCATTACCGCCTGAACCAGCGCACCAACACCGAATATTGGCGCGCCAATAAGACCAATCAGCAATTGTCGGGAAATCTCAAAGCCATGATGACCGGGTGGTTCACGCATGAAGACATGGCTATCGTAAATGAGCAAACCTACGGCAAGCCGCATTATTCCGCTGCCAGCTGGCACTGCCTGTTCGCCGGTTACGGGACATTGCCTCCGACCGACAAGATGCTGCCCCTACCTGCGCACGTCAAAGCAGCTGATTATGATCGCGTGCAAGCGATGCTGGAGGCGTCTGCGCGGAATTTTGCGGAGTTAAGGCCGCCCCGGAAGTGATACAGATCTGTCGAAGAAGCTGGCATGCAAGATGACAGGCAATGCGAAGAATAGAGAATGAACAGTCTGAAAAATCATTGATTTTGCACAGATAAAAGATGTGGCGTAAGGTGAGAAGGCGCATTGCGATTCTTGGTCGCCTCAAGTCGCTCATACATTGAAAAACGTCCGCTTTTGCATTCTGAGCGAGATGCCGCGAACAGCTTGAGGCAGGCGCGTCGCTGTCACCCAGAATGCTTGCCCGAATGTCCGTTTTCGCTTCTTGGCTACCGAAAACCTGACCTTCCGCTTTCCATCTGTGGACGCCCCTTCGGATGCAAGCGGTATTTTGAGAGATTTGGCACGTAGTCGGATGCTGCCATCTGTCCGGCCTCCTGGTGCAGCTTTTTGTGCTGCGGGCCCGTATGGGAG
>JBBKWK010000165.1:0-16421 GCA_037968915.1 Pontixanthobacter sp. | reverse complement strand
GCGATTCCCGCTTCGAATTTATCATCAATCGCAAAATCAAACCGCGCGCGCCGATTTTCGGCGACGACTTTCTGTTTATCGAACTCTGCTGTTTTGGGGCGTGCCATGGTGGAGGGGCATGTAGGGCGAAAGTGTGGGCAGCGAAAGAGCGCAACAGCTCTTTAGCGTAAGTATCACACCAGGCCTGCGTGTTTCAGCGCCGCATCCACGGCTTGGCGAGCTGCGTCATTTGCGCTGCACAGCGGTAAGCGGACTTCGTCTGTCAGCCAGTCATGGACGCGGCTGAGCGCGTATTTCAACGGAGCGGGCGATGCATCTTCGAACATGGCGTAATGCAGCGGATAAAGTTTGTCGTTGAGCTGCCGCGCGCGGGCGAAATCATTTTCTGCGCAGGCCTGCTGAAATTCCGCGCAAAGTGCGGGGGCCACGTTGGCCGTGACCGAAATACATCCGCGTGCACCCGCAGCATTTGCGGGCAGCGCCAATTCATCATCGCCTGAAAGCTGGCAAAACTCGCGGCCAATGCCCATCCGATGATCGGTAACCCGTGACAAATCTCCGCTCGCATCCTTGATCGCGATAATCCGATCGGGATATTTTTCGGCCAATTCAATTACCGTTTCGGGCAGCAGATCGGTCACCGTCCGGCCCGGCACATTATAAAGAACGATCGGCAGGTCACAATTTTCCGCCAGATGACTGAAATGCGCGACCAAACCGCGCTGGCTCGGGCGGTTATAATAAGGCGCGACGCACAATCCCGCCGCCGCCCCGGCTTTCTTCGAGAAATTCATATGCAGCAGTGCGTTTTGCGTATCATTGCTGCCGCAGCCTGCAATGATTGGCACTCGGCCAGCTGCCTGCTCGATGCAGATTTCGACGACTCGGTGGTGTTCGGCGTTGGACAGGGTCGATGCCTCCCCCGTGGTTCCGCACGGCACCAGCGCCGTGCTGCCATTGTCAATTTGCCAATCAACCAGACGGCGAAAAGCGCCTTCATCAAACGTTCCACCGCGAAAAGGAGTCACTAGAGCGGGAATTGAGCCAGAAAACATTTACCTGTGTCCTACTTTAGCCCCATAAGCCGTACGCAATAAATGCGCTGGGGCAATGTCATTCAGCGCCTGATAAGGAGCCGATGGCTAATATGTCCAGCATGGACCGTTTTTCTCTCTTTGCCGCTACCCTGATTACTTCCACTGCGCTGACTGCATCAGTGCCCCTTGTGGCGCAAGATGCCGCGAGCTGGGACAGAGCAAGGGCAGAAATGGTATCCAGAGCGCCGACCCAGATGGCGCAGGCGATTGACCGGTGGGAATTCCTCAGCGGAAATGACCGAATGGGTTTTGACGATTACGCTGGCTTTGTGCTGGCTTATCCTGATTTCCCGCAAGAAGACAAATTGCGCCGCTTTGCAGAAGATGCGCTGGAGCGCGATGCGGTCAGTTCGGAACATCTGGTGTCGTATTTCGACAAGAAACCACCCCTGACCAATAGTGCGCGGGCCCGATACGCTTTGGCGTTGGCCGCGCTGCAACGCCCCGAAGCGGCCGCCGTTGCCCGCGAGGCATGGCGCGGCGGGGAAATGAGTGGTCCGTCTGAAACATATATAATAAGCCTATTCGGCTCGCAGTTCCGCCCGGAAGATCATGACGCGCGGATGGATGCGTTGTTGTGGCAGGGCAAACAGGAAGCAGCGGCGCGGCAAGTGGTCAACATATCGCCGGCTTACCGCGATATTGCGATGGCGCGGCTCGCCTATTTACAGGACACAATCCCGCAATCGATCGGCCTATCCGTTCCGGCAGATGCCAGCCGCGATCCGGGTTATGTCTATAATCAGGTGCGGCATTTACGCGCGAGCGGACAAGGTAGCTCGGCGGTAAACCTGCTGGCAACGCGCCCGGCTTTTTCCCGCCCGGCCTATAATGCAGAAGGTTTTGTCGGTGAAATGTTGCGTCTGGCGCGCATCGGCGATTCGCGTTCGGCCCAGCGGATCGCGGCGTCGGTGGACGACTTGTTCGCGCCTGGTGCGGATATAAGCGGCATGTCTTACCGTCTGCGCGATGACTATACATCGCTCATGTGGCTGGGCGGAACAAAGGCGCTATGGAGCCTTGGCGATGGCAATTCCGCCGCGCCATTGTTTTATCGCTACGGCGCGGCCGCGCGCACGCCGCAGACCCGCTCCAAAGGCTTTTACTGGGCGGGCCTTGCCTCAGAACGTGCAGGCAACATTGCCGAGGCTAACCGCTATTGGGAAATGGCCGCTGAATATCCCGACCGTTTTTATGGCATGCTGGCGTTTGAAAAACTTGGCCGCAGCCTGCCGGACTACTCTGGTCAACCTACCGCTCAACCCACGCCGGAACAGCGGATCGCATTCAAGAACGCGCCTCTGACCAAGGCGGTCATAGAGGTTTCACGAAACGCGCCTTGGCGGACGGGCATTCAATTCTACCGCGCGATAGCCAATCAGGCCGAAAGCGAGGCGGAGCATGTGCTGGTGTCCGAATTGGCACAGGAAACTGGCCGCAGGGATCTGGCGGTCAATCTGTTCGATTCCGCCGCGGCCGACGGGTATAAGAATTTCACCGCCATCGGTTTCCCGACGCTGCAGACCCCTCCCGGCGTCAATTGGACCAACGTCCATGCAATCACCCGTCAGGAAAGCCAGTTCGCCCAAAATGCAATCAGCCATGCTGGCGCCAGCGGATTGATGCAGCTTATGCCCGGCACCGCGCGGGAACAGGCCGGTAAACTGGGCATGAGTTATATGTCCGCCAATTTGATCGATTCCCCCAGCTACAATATCCAGCTTGGCGATGGATATTTTACGCGGATGCTCGACTATTATGGCGGGGCCTATCCTCTGGCGGTCGCGGCCTATAACGCAGGGCCCGGCAATGTGAATAAATGGCTGCGCGCCAATGGTGATCCCCGCAATGGCGGAATTTCCTACGTCGATTGGATTGAGCAAATTCCAATCTACGAAACCAAGAATTATGTCAGCCGAGTGATCGAGAATGCGGTTGTTTACGAAAACATGCATCCGGGCAAAACCTTGTATGGTCGGCCGCGCAAAGTAAGCGATTTTCTCAGGCGGTGAACGAAGATCGGTTGGATATGGGGCCAAACACTGGGTAATGGCAGTCCAGCGATGAACCCTGCAACCAACCCGATCACGCCCGAAGGGCTGACCGCTCTCAAGGCGAGATATGACCATTTGCTTGGCACGGAACGGCCGGAAATCGTCGAGATTGTCAGTTGGGCTGCAGGCAATGGGG
This sequence comes from Pontixanthobacter sp., assembly GCA_037968915.1. GTDB lineage: Bacteria > Pseudomonadota > Alphaproteobacteria > Sphingomonadales > Sphingomonadaceae > Allopontixanthobacter. The sequence goes on along the minus strand of JBBKWK010000165.1, from coordinate 13,134 downwards.
ATCGGTCGGAAAACGGCGATTACATCTATGGCCGCAAACGGATGCGCGAGATTGACCGCGAATTGTCCCACCTTGCCCGGCGCATGAAATCAGCCCGTGTCATTGATCCCTCTGACCAGCCCGATCGGGGCCGGGTGTGGTTCGGTGCCAACGTCACTCTGGCGGATGAAGCCGACAATCGGCGCACAGTAACTTTGGTCGGCGATGACGAACAGGATGCCACCGTTGGCAGAATCGGCTGGGGGTCGCCCATGGCCCGGGCTCTACATGGCGCGGTACTTGGGGATTGGCGGACAGTGCGTTTGCCCGGCGGCGCCAAAGAATGGGAAATCATGGCGATAACCTATCCCCCGCCCACAGAAGCAGCCGCATGAGGGGAGGATTTGCAATATTCGCCTTGGTATTCGCGCTGGCTGCACCGCCGCTGGCCGCTCGTGACAGTTTGGGTGTGTTCTCAGACTGGGGCGCATTTCGCGATCCATCGGTGCCGCGCTGCTATGCCATCGCCAAGGCCAGGCCAAGCAATCAGGCGCGCGATTATGATCCCTATGCATCCATCGGCACCTGGCCATTGCGCAATGTCCGCAGCCAAGTCCATCTGCGCCTGTCACGCAAATTGTCCCCCGGAGCGGCGATAACGCTGCGCATAGGCGGGAACAGCTTTGCCCTGACCGGCGGCGGCGGCGATGCCTGGGCGAAAAACCAGACAATGGACGCAGCGATTATCGCCGCGATGCGCTCTGCCGGATCGATGACCGTGAGCTCAAGAGATGACCGGGGCCGCCGCTTTTCTAACGCTTATAAGTTGTCCGGCGCGGCAACGGCAATGGATGCCGCCACCGTGGGCTGCGCCCGGATCCGGTAGCATCTATAAAAACGGGCCGAAGATTGCTCCCCGGCCCGCCTTTATCATGCATTGTCGATCAGGTTAAAAACGCAGGCCGTAGCTTGCGACGACTTGGTGACGGTCAAGATCCACATCGAAGGGAGCGCTATCGACAGCATCGCCCTGGAAATCGATTTCAGCTTTGCTGTAGTTGGAATAACGGTATTCCAATTTCATGAAGCTGTTCTTGCCCAGGGCGTATTCCGCACCGGCACCAATGCGGTAGCCGTCGGTATCGATATCCTGATTGAATTCAGTGGTCCCATCATTTGAACGGACATCGAACTTGGCGTTGGTATAACCGCCCTTGGCGTAAACCAACACATCGGGCGTAGCTTTCACACCAGCGCGGGCGCCGAAGTAAAGATCCCGTCCGGCTTTGACATTGCCGAAGCCGAAGCCTTCGAAATCGCCATCGTTGAAATCGACCTTAGCCTTCGAGTCTGTCAATTCCGCCTCGGCACCAAGCACGACACCGCCAAAATCGAAATCGTAACCGACCGCAACGCCGTACATCAGGCCGTCGATCGACTGATCGTTATCCTGATTGGCATCATCGTCTACGCTGCTGCCAGCTCTGGCGATGTCATAACCAACGATGGCTTCGACCCGGGGGCCAGTGAAAGTGGCTTCGCTGTCCTGCGCAAATGCCGGTGCGGCGATGGCCGAAAGCGAAATTCCTGCGAGAAGTGCGACTGTATTTTTCATTATAAACTCCAGTGGTCAATTCGGCACGGCATAAGCACCGCGCGGACCATTGAAACGGCCACATAAGAGGCTGGTTTCATTAACCTGAAGCAACGTGGGATCTGTGACATACACGCAACATAATTACTGACGAAACGTGTATTAGCATAGACGAGCGACATAACCTTGCTGTTCGATGAACCAATCCAGGAGGATTTTTGACCTCAGCCGGGTTAAGCATTCCTTTGCTATGTCTCCGCCGGGAACCTATATGCACCCCATGGCCAATACAGCTCTTATGTCGATCCCCGGACAAGTTGATCCGGTACCCGTTGCGCGTGACATAACGCCGCGCGCCGATGGCCGCGTCGATCTGCTCGGCCTGCCCAAGGCGCGAATTGCGGAATTGTTTTCCGAAGCGGGTCTGGATGCAAAGCAGACGAAACTGCGCTCCAAACAAGTATATCACTGGCTCTATCATCGAGGCGCGACCGAATTTGCCGAGATGACCGACATCTCCAAGACGATGCGGCCGTGGCTGGAGCAGCGGTTCATTGTCGGGCGCCCAAATATCGTCGAAGCGCAACATTCCACCGACGGCACCCGCAAATGGCTGCTGCAAACTGATGATGGCCATGATTATGAAATGGTCTTCATTCCCGATGCCGATCGCGGAACGCTGTGTGTCTCGAGCCAGGTTGGCTGCACGCTTAATTGCACCTTCTGCCACACTGGCACTATGCGGCTGGTCCGTAATCTGACCCCCGGTGAAATCGTCGGCCAAGTCATGCTCGCACGCGATGCATTGGGCGAATGGCCGAGAGGCCGGATGAATATTGCCGAGATCGAGGACGAAAGCGAATATCGTGCTGACGGACGGCTGCTAACCAATATCGTGATGATGGGCATGGGCGAACCGTTGTATAATTTCGAGCATGTCCGCGATGCCTTGAAATTGGTGATGGACGGTGAAGGTTTGGCGCTATCCAAACGCCGGATCACTCTTTCCACCAGCGGCGTCGTGCCAATGATGGCCCGTTGCGGCGAGGAAATCGGGGTCAATCTGGCGGTATCGCTCCATGCGGTGACCAAGGAAGTGCGCGACGAAATCGTGCCGATCAACCGGAAATACGGGATCGACGAATTGCTCAGTGCGTGCTCGGATTACCCAGGCGCGTCCAACGCCCGGCGCATCACGTTTGAATATGTCATGTTAAAGGGCAAGAACGACAGCGACGAGGACGCGCATGAGCTGGTTCGCCTGCTTAAACGCTATGATCTGCCCGCCAAGGTCAATTTGATCCCATTCAACCCTTGGCCCGGTGCGCCATATGTTTGCTCGACGCCAGAGCGGATCCGCAGCTTTTCGAATATCGTGTTCGAAGGCGGCATCAGCGCGCCGGTCCGCACACCCCGGGGCCGCGATATTGATGCGGCATGCGGCCAGTTGCGTACATCAGCAGAAAAGAAATCCCGGGCCGAGCGAGATCGGGAGGCAGCGGGAGCTACCGCAGGGGGCTGATGGGGGATGCGGCCACTCTGGCCTTCTACGAAACACAAGCGCTGCATTACACTGCCTGGAGCGGAAGCGAAGCACACCGGCATCTCGAACCCTTCCTGAACCGCCTCGATCCAGAGGCGCGTGTCCTTGAGTTGGGCTGCGGATCTGGTCGCGATGCGATCCGGATGATTGATCGCGGATTTCAGGTTGACCCGACCGACGGCACGCCGGCGATGGTTCAAAGAGTTAATAACCGCTTCGGGCTCAAGGCTCGATTGATGCAATTTGACGATCTGGATGCGGATGCCTGCTACGATGCGGTATGGGCCCACGCATGCCTACTCCATGCCCCACAAATCGATCTGCCCGACATTCTGGCTGCTATTCACCGGGCGCTCCGCCCTGGCGGTTTGCATTTCGCAAATTACAAACTCGGCAATGGCGAAGGCCGGGACAAGCTGGGACGGTTAAATAACTTTCCGTCCGGCGCGTGGCTGGAATTGATCTATCGCCGTGCTGGCTTCGCAATTATCGAAGTGGAGCAATACGAAGGCCAAGGATGCGACGGTACGCAGCGCGATTGGCTGGCACTTACGGTGAAAAAGCAATGAACAGCGCTAGATCGAATGCGGCGATCTGCGTTGGCACCGAACTTCGCTATCATGTGGATTTCGATAATGCGGAGTTCAGATCGCCTTACTCGACTTGCCTCTCTTGAAAGTCGGCCTATCCGGTATTTGATCAAAAAGCCTTCTGTTCATCGGAGGTTGTGGACCGAATTGAGAAAGCACCAGTTGTCTAATTATTCGCAATAATGATTGAAGGTATTTTACCATGCGCACATTTATTCTCGCAATTGCGGCAGCGGCATTGGCAGTCCCGAGCACATCTGTTTTGGCGGACCCGCCAGCCCATGCAAAAGCATACGGCAAACGTGCCAAGGACCACCAACGGATTTACGACGCCAATGGCCGCTATTACGAACCGCGCCGGATTAGCCGGAGCAGCCGTGTTTGGCAGGGCAAGGACGGTCGTTATTATTGCAAACGTGACAACGGAACCACCGGTCTCATCATCGGCGCCGGGGTCGGAGCCTTGGCCGGACATGAGCTGGCTGGTCGCGGAGACAGGACGCTGGGCGTTATTTTGGGCGCTGCCGCTGGCGGACTGCTTGGCCGAGAAATCGACAAAGGCAGCTTGAGCTGCCGCTAACCGATTTCAACGTAGCATGACAGGCGCGCCGCCGGATATTTGGCGGCGCGTAGTTTTGCTGAATCGGCAAAACTCCCTTTGACCTTTGAGTTCGCTGTGCTTGAAGGGGACAATGTACCCCGCGCCAACAACTCAATGTAAACCATGACCTTGCCTGCTGTGCTTATTACAGGAGCTGCCAGACGTATTGGCGCAGAAATGGCGCGCGCTTTTGGCAATGCCGGATGGCATGTGGTGATCCACTATGGCACGTCAGCTGCACAGGCTGAGGCGCTCGCCGCTACGCTTCCCTCGTCCGAAACCTATTCCTGCGATCTAAATGACGCGGCTGCGGCATTATCGATGGTGGAACGCCTGTCCCAGCGGTTGGATGACTGGCGTGTACTGATCAACTCAGCAGCGATATTCCGGCCTGATGATGTAACCAATCTGGACGTTGCCACGAACCACAGGACAATGCAGATTAACGCTCAGTCCCCGGTCATCATGGCTCAGGCATTCCTCCGACATGCTCGAGCCAAGGGCGGTCGGCGGGTGATCCATGTTACCGACCAAAAGCTGGAAAACCCCAATCCGGATTTCTTTTCCTACACCATGAGCAAGCATGCGCTGGCGGCCACGATCCCGATGCTCGCGATGGGTGCTGCAGGCCCGGACGACCGGATTTACGGCCTCGCCCCCGGAGCAATCTTGGCCAGTCATGACCAGTCGGAAGATGAAACCGAAATCTCCCACCGGCTTAATCCGCTCAGCCGCAAGACTGCGCCCGGTGAAATGGCCGATGCTGCATTGTTTCTAGCACAAGGGTGGCTGGCCAGCGGCGAGTCTTTGTTTATCGACAGCGGTCAGCATTTACTGAACCAACCGCGCGACGTTATTTATCTCGCCCGAGAGGAAACCGCCTAATGAAGCGTCATTTCTTGTCGACCCGATTGTGGCATTGGATCAATCTGGTCTGCATCGTGATCCTGTTCATGTCCGGGCTCAATATCTCCAACGCACACCGGTATCTCTATTGGGGTCAGTGGGGTTTCTCGCCGGATCAAGCATGGCTGGCGGTGCCGCGCTTCCCAGGATGGGCCACGATCCCCAATTACTACAGCCTCGCCAGCGCACGCGACTGGCATATTCTGGCGGCATGGCCGTTTGCGCTCGGCCTGCTGTTCATGTGGGTAGCCATGCTGATTAACCGGCACTTTTGGCGCGATCTGAAAACCAGCCGCAAGGAATGGCGCGCGCAGGCGATCTGGTCCGATGTGGTCCAACATCTAAAACTCAATTTCGATCACGGTCCGGGCAAGTATAATTTCCTCCAGAAAATTGCTTATGGAGCAGTTTTGGGCTTACTCCTTCCAGGCATGATATTCTCTGGCCTTGCGATTAGCCCCGGTTTCGAATCCGCCGCCCCATGGCTCGTAGACATGTTCGGCGGACGCCAAAGCGCGCGATCGATCCACTTCATATTCGCCTGGGGAATTTTCGCCTTCTTCCTGGTCCATATTGCGTTGGTTCTGCTGTCTGGCCCGGTTGGCCATATTCGTGATATGATCACAGGAGGCAAACCATGAAGCGCCGTGCATTGCTTGCTGGAATGGGCGCGCTGTTCGTCAGCGCATGTTCCAAAGTGGCGGATTCCAAGGTTGGATCTTCTTTGCTTTCAGCCGCCGAGGACTGGCACCGAAAAGCCCACCGTGCCCTCTCGAACCGAACGGCTTTAGTGCGCGAATATGCCAAATCGGATATCTCACCTGTCTTTCGCGGCAATGGATCGGTTACCGTAGATACAAATGAGTACCGGCAGCACGTTGCGGACGAATTTGCCAATTGGCGGCTGGAGATAGGCGGCCTGGTCGCCCACCCTATGTCGCTTTCCCTCGAAAACATGCGCAAATTGCCGCAGCGCACGCAAATTACCCGGCATGATTGTGTCGAGGGATGGAGCGCGATCGGCGAATGGACCGGGCCTCAGCTATCCACCATTCTTGAGGCTGCCGGCGTTAGCGATAAAGCAAATTTCATCCTGTTCCGCTGTGCCGATACGCTCAGCGGCAACCAATATTACGAAAGCGTCGACATGATCGATGCCATGCACCCTCAAACAATCATTGCGCACAAACTGAATGGTGAAAGCCTGCCGATCAAGAATGGCGCACCGTTGCGGATGCGGATCGAAAAGCAATTAGGCTATAAGCACGCCAAATTTCTGACAGCTATCGAAGCGGTCGCCAGTCTGGACGAAATCGGCCTTGGCCAGGGTGGTTATTGGGAGGATCACCACGGTTACCAATGGTATGCCGGTATTTAAGGCATCATTCGGGATAAAGCCGCTGCATTGTGGCCCAGTCATCAACCAGCATTTCCTCCAACACCGCAAGATCAACATCGGCCAGCTTGTTGATATACAGGCAGCTTTTTCCGCGCGAATATTTGCCTAGCCGCGCCAATTGCGCATCACGCCGCTTGCCTGTCAGCTCATCACAATATCCGCCCATTAAATACAGCGAATGCTTCGCCTTTCGCGGCGAGAATCCTGTCCGCAGCCACAGCACTTCGCGCCCGCTGGCATAGGTGGTGTGATATTCACCGTAACCGATAATCGACGGCCCCCACATCTTAGGTTCTTCGCCGGTTACCCGTCGGAACATCGCGTCTATCACCTTGGCGTCGCTTCGTTTGGCATCGGGTTCTACCGTATCAATAAATGCGGAAACGCGTCTGGCTGTGGGCATAGTCTTTGGTTCGGTCATACCGGAATTATACGCCGCCGTTGACAGTTGGCAAACGCTTGATCCATTCTGACAACAGATCAGTTGGGGGGGATTCCAAAATTATGTGGCTACTCGATAAATTCCTGAAACAGGCTATTCATACAGGTCAAATGATCGTCACCGATCATGACGGCAAGTCCTACACTTACGGCCCAGGCATAGAAGGAATGGACAAGCGCGGTGCGGTTCGCGTTCGCCTTACCAATCCCAAAGCATCAAGTCATATTGCACGCTATCCACAATTGGGAGCGGGCGAAGCGTATATGTGGGGCTGGCTGGTGGTCAAAGAACCGCACGATATTCGCGACATGATCCTTCTGGTTACAATGAATGCAAAACGACTTGGCGATGATGCGATCAAGGCCAAAGGCGGACTGCGCAAGGCGTTGGACCTGTTAGTTGCCAAGGCCGACAGCATCAATTTGAAATCTAAAGCCCGCAAGAATGCCGAACACACTTACAATCTGACTCGGCGCCTGTACGAATTGTTCCTCGACGAAGATCGCCAATATACCATGGGGTATTACCGCGATCTGGACGTCAGTCTGGAACAGGCACAGATGGACAAGAAAGCCCATCTGGCCGCAAAGATGTACATCAAACCGGGCATGAAGGTGCTCGACATAGGTTGCGGCTGGGGCGGCTTCGCTTTGTATCTGCATGAACATTACGGCTGCGAGGTGCTGGGTGTCGCACTTGCGGAAGACCAGATAGCGTTTTGCAAAGAGCGCGCAGAGGCTGCAGGAGTGGCCGACAAAGTCAAATTCGAACTCATGGATTACCGCGATGTCGAAGGGCAGTTTGACCGCATATCGTCTGTTGGCCTGCTGGAACATGTCGGCACGCCCCACTATCCGCAATTCTTCGAACACACGTATAAACTGCTAAAATCCGATGGTGTGATGTTCTCCCATTGCTGCGGCCGGGTTGGCGAGCCGGGCCGAACCGATGCCTGGACCCGCAAATATATTTTCCCCGGCGGGTACATCCCCGCTCTCTCGGAACTTGTTGTCCAAAGCGAAAAGGCCGGGTGGCAGGTAATGGATGTGGAGGCGATGCGGTTCCATTACAGTCATACGCTGGAGGAATGGTACAATCGCACGGTAATGCACCGCGATGAAATCGTCGAACTGTACGACGAGCAATTTTTTCGTATGTGGCAATATTACCTGGTCGGCGCTGAGCAAAGCTTCCGCCATGGCACAATGGTCAATTGGCAAATCGTTTATGTGAAGGACCGCGAGGCCTTGCCGATGACCCGCGATTTCATGCACGAGGAAAGCGCGCGACTGCGGGCAGAAGCCAAAATTCCAAAGTGGAGCCTTGATCCAGCCTTGAAAGTCGCTGCAGAATAGAGACTTATCAAGATAGGTAGGGCATAGCGGGGGAATGAAAGGAGCCTTGATGGCCAGCGCAAAATTGCTCGATCGGGTCATGGAAGGGATCATTTCCAAGGGCGTCCTGACCATCGTGCATGCGGATGGCCGGGAGAGCTCAATAGGCAAGCCAGCACCAGGATTTCCGGAAATTCGCGTTCGCTTTGCAGATGATAAGGTAGCCCGCCAATTGGTGCTCGACCCAAGGCTAGGTGCCGGCGAAGCCTTTATGGATGGCCGTCTGCTGATCGAGCAAGGCGACATCATGGGGTTGGCGCAATTGCTGCGCGCCAACAAACCCTATGAACGCGGGGTGTCCTTGCACCGCAAAGGGGTAATCCGCCGACTATTGGACAGAGCAGTTGCAGCGCGGGATTCGGTCAATCAGCAAGCGTCCGCAAAAACCAATGTCAGCCATCATTACGATATTGGAAATGCCCTTTACGAGTTGATGCTCGATGCCGAACACATGCAATATAGCTGTGCCTATTGGCCCCAGGACGGCGGGGGCGGTGACATGACGTTGGGCGAAGCGCAAACCGCAAAGCTGGCGCATATTGCCGCCAAACTGGATCTTCAGCCAGGGCAACGCGTGCTGGATATTGGCTGTGGCTGGGGCGGTATGGCGATATATCTGGCCCAGAATTTCGACGTCAGCGTATCCGGTATTACCTTGAGCAAGGAACAGTTAGAATTGGCTAAAGCCAGAGCGACTGAAGCGGGAGTGGGTGAAGACGTCCAGTTCGAACTGATCGATTACCGCGATTTGCCCGCGCGAGGTATACATTATGACCGGATCGTGTCGGTCGGCATGTTCGAGCATGTCGGCAGGCCGCAATTCGAGACCTTTTTTCGGGTCGCAGCTAATCTGCTCACAGATGACGGCGTGATGCTGCTCCACACGATTGGCCGCATGGGCGGACCAGGTTCGACCGATGCCTTCACCCGCAAATACATTTTTCCCGGCGGCTATATCCCCGCGCTTAGCGAAACACTTGCGGCGAGCGAGAAGGCCCGGTTGATAGCGACCGACACTGAAACGCTCCGGCTCCACTATGCAAAAACATTGCGCCAATGGTATGCTGCGTGTTTCACACATCAGACTGAGATTGAGGCGATGTATGATGCCCGTTTCTTCCGAATGTGGACCTTTTATCTGGCAGGCGCGACAGCCGCCTTCGAATATGGCGGAATGTGCAATTACCAAATCCAGTTCGCCCGAAACCGTCATACTCTGCCGCTGACCCGGGATTATCTGGCGGAAAATGAAGCGCAGTTGCTCGGCAGATAGATATTCTGCGGCCATATTTGATTGAGATGTTGGAATACGCCTGATACCCGCGCGGCTCATTTCCAGCCAAAGCCAGCGGAGCCCTATCGTATGTCCGATATCAAAAAAGTCGTCCTCGCCTATTCGGGCGGCCTCGACACCAGCGTCATCGCCAAGTGGCTGGAGGTTGAACGCGGCTGCGAAGTGGTGACCTTCACCGCTGACCTTGGCCAAGGCGAGGAAATCGAACCCGCACGGGCCAAGGCGCAAGCTATGGGCATCCCGGACAAGCACATCTTCATCGAAGACGTGCGCGAAGAATTCGCACGGGATTTTATCTTCCCGATGATGCGCGCCAACGCCCGATATGAAGGCGACTATCTGCTCGGCACCTCCATCGCGCGCCCCCTCATTTCCAAGCGGTTGGTGGAGATTGCACGCGAAACCGGTGCGGATGCAATCGCGCATGGCGCCACTGGCAAAGGCAACGACCAGGTTCGATTCGAGCTATCTGCCTATGCCCTCGCCCCCGATATCAAGGTTATAGCGCCATGGCGCGAATGGGACCTGACATCGCGCACCGCCTTGATCGCCTGGGCCGAGAAGCATCAGATCCAGGTACCTAAGGACAAGCGCGGCGAGAGCCCGTTCTCGACCGATGCCAACATGCTGCACACCTCCAGCGAAGGTAAAGTGCTGGAAGATCCATGGGAAGAAACGCCGGATTACGTCTATTCGCGCACGGTCAATCCAGAGGATGCGCCCGATACGCCCGAGTATATCACGGTCGATTTCGAGCGCGGCGATGGCATCGCCCTGAACGGTAATACCATGAGCCCGGCCACATTGGTGGAAGCACTCAACGAACTGGGCCGCAAGCACGGAATTGGCCGGCTCGACCTGGTTGAAAACCGTTTTGTCGGCATGAAGAGCCGCGGCATGTATGAGACACCGGGCGGAGAAATCTACGCCCGCGCCCATCGCGGAATCGAACAGATAACGCTCGATCGTGGCGCAGCGCATTTGAAAGACGAACTGATGCCGCGCTATGCCGAACTGATCTACAATGGTTTCTGGTTCTCACCTGAACGCGAAATGCTGCAGGCAGCAATCGACCATAGCCAGACTAAAGTAAGCGGCACAGTTCGCCTCAAGCTATACAAGGGCAACGCATCGGTTGTCGGACGTAAGTCATCCAACAGCCTGTATTCCGAACGCCACGTCACATTCGAAGACGACGCTGGTGCGTATGACCAACAAGATGCCGAAGGCTTTATCAAACTAAACGCCCTTCGATTGCGCCTGCTTGCCCAGCGCGATCGTTAACGGTTGCGACGAAACGTTGAGTTATCCACCTCTGTCCACCGCTGATTCCGCTCGCGGTGGATAAGTAACTTGCACGACTCGGTTTGGCAGAGCAATCTCAGGTCATCGGAAAGGCAAGAAAGCTTCTCTAAAAGACGGTTTAACGACTTGAAATTAGGTAAGAATTTGAACCAATCTGTCATGGTGGTGTCTGTCCACGCGGTCTAGGAGGGCTTCTCACAAAGGGTTTCGGCCCCGAGTTGAGAAAACCGATGATTGGAACGCGAACGTAGCGCCACTATGGGCCGGTCAGTCCGGTCAGGGATTGATGGGATTGCAAATGCTTCGGCAATTGCAACACCGCTTGAGAGACCTGATCACCAAGGGCTGCACGGTCTCGGAACCGAAAAGGGAAGGGAAAGGTCTTCGGATCGGAACCGGAACTGGAAGGAACCGGATGCCGGCGCGAGCACCGGTGACAACGCCAGCGATCGTCCGGACCCTCGGGAATGGTACGAACGGGAAGCGGAACATCGGCCGCCAAGTCCTTCTTCGGGAGGCCACGCGCAGGTGAAAGTGGGGTCGGCAGCAATGCCGGCCCCATTTGCATTTGTGACCCTTATCGCAGCCTCCTCCGTCGATGGTCACATCGGTAATCAAATCGCCCCTCACCTATATAAGGCAAGCAAACTCGGTCTGACCCCCAATATATAGCAATTCATCGCACCGAATCGGCAAATGCATCGTCGGGCCATTGCTGCGAATTCCCAATTTCACGTCACCTATTGCGCAAAATAGTTCCCGGATCATGGTTAAAATCCGTTCATCTACGACCAATGGAGCCGCTTTCAGGACGAGAAGCCGCCGCGCGGGTTATGTTGCAGTGCGTCATAGCGTAGATGAGCTTCAACATGAAAACACATAAGAACACCGCTCGCCGCATTCGGCTTCGGACCCTTGCACTGGTCGCCGCAATCGCTCTCCCCGCCACTTCTGGTGGCCCTGCGCTCGCCGACGAAGGCATTAGCGCGCAGCCCCAGTTCGCGAGCTCTTTTGCTGCGATGCCCGCCCCCACGCGGGTATTCGACACACCAACGGGCGCTGTCGACATTACCGAGATCGAAATTCCGGTCGAAGTCGAAGTAAAGCGTGAATCCACCCTGCGCACACTTGGCCGCGGCATTGCCAGCTTTTACGGCAAGCGTTTCGCGGGGCGTCTGACCGCCAATGGCGAACGGTTCAATCCGCAACAGATGACCGCCGCGCACAAGACGCTGCCATTTGGCACCAAGGTGCTGGTTACCAACCCGAGTAACGGCAAGTCCGTGACCGTTCGGATTAACGACCGCGGGCCCTATGCCCATGGCCGCAGCATCGATCTGTCCCGCGCCGCGGCGAAGGAAATCGGCCTGATCCAACGCGGCCACGGTAATGTCGAATTGGCCGTAGTGGATAGCTAAGCCGCTCCCACTACCCGCCTACACTGCCGCCGCTAACGCAGCAATTTACGCCCTAATTCATGCCTGCAATTGCCCCCGGATCGCTCCGGCGGGGAATTTTTCATTGTGGACATTGACGTAATAATTGCCCGGCTTGTCGGCCATACTCTTGAGCAATTTCTTATCCGCATCGACGCAAGTTTCGTTTCTCGCCCCCGTGACCGAGATCGTGATCACCGGCGGGCCGTCCACGCCCGCCTTGCCTTCGTGAATATGGGCCGCGGTGGGCGCAGCGATATCGCCGACGGATAATTCATAGCAGAACTTGCCCTCGGTCACTTTCAGCGCGGCGGCCAGATCGCCATATCCATCCGTATCCCCGCCTGCGGTTTCGCCCGCTCCGCCGAGATCGGCAAACAGATAAATCACCGTCGGAGGCTCGTCCTGGGCGAGCAGCGCCCCCACTCCCAATCCAGTCCCCAATCCGGCCCCGGATCCAGCCAGCATAGCCCCCATCAACAGGGCGCCAGTCATCCGAAAACGGGCTCCGATCAATCGAAGTGTCATGACATGCTCCTTCATGTTGTGGGTACTTCACTCTGCGGCACCCCATTGATTGAAAATACGCCTCTATCGAGAAGGTAGCAAGCGAATCCCAACCGGCCCCCACCCACACCCGAGCGTTAAACC
>JBBKWK010000164.1:0-3996 GCA_037968915.1 Pontixanthobacter sp. | reverse complement strand
AGACCGGGCCGCAAAGTGATCCTGTCTGAACCGGGCAATTTCCCGACCGATCTGTATATGATCGCTGGACTGGAGACTCAGGGGCTGGCGGAGCGGCGACTGGCGGCTCCCGATGCCATTGAGGCGGCTCTGGACGACGATGTGGCGCTGCTGATGCTGACCCATGTCCATTACAAGACCGGCCGCACGCATGACATGGTCCGGCTGACCAAGGCTGCGCAGGATGCAGGCGCTCTGGTGTTGTGGGATCTGTCGCATAGCGGCGGCGCGGTGCCGGTTGATCTGACGGGCTGCAATGCTGATTTCGCAGTTGGTTGCGGCTATAAATACCTCAATGGCGGGCCGGGAGCGCCAGCCTATGCTTATGTCGCAGAGCGGCACCATGCGCATCTGTCGCAGCCGCTGACTGGCTGGATGGGGCATGCCAAGCCCTTCGCCTTCGATGATGATTACGCCCCCGCCCCGGGTGTCGACCGACTGCTAGCAGGTACTCCCGGAATTCTCGGGTTGGCCGCGCTGGAAGTGGGGGTCGATCTCATCGGCGAAATCGGGATCGAACGTTTGGCCGCAAAATCGCGCAAACTAAGCGAATTTTTCCGGGCCTGCGTGGGAAAGCGCTGCCCCGATTTGGAGCTAGTCAGTCCGCTCGATCCGCTCGCGCGCGGCAGCCAATTGTCCTTCCGGCACCCCAATGCCTATCCGATTTGCAAGGCACTGATCGCACGAGGCATTATCGGCGATTTCCGCGAACCCGACATCCTGCGCTTCGGCTTCGCGCCTGCCTATGTATCGTTCGAGGATGTATTTTTGGCGGCGGACAGTCTGGCCGAAGTTATTGGAACACGTGAATGGGACGCGCCGGAGTTTAGGGAGCGGGCGGCAGTGACTTGAATAGGTCCGGCCCGAATGACTGGAATTGGGTGGAAAATGGTCATCCACCCTGTACATTTAATGGATGACCGCTCGGCCAACATTCCAGCTCTCCCATCTGCGCGAAATAGGATGGGCTAAATGGGACCCCATCGGACTAGGTGGGCTGGACGACACTTGGCCGGCGGATGAATACGATGCATACCTTCTTCAAGCGGCTGGCCGGGTTTGGAACGGTCAGTCCAACGAAGAGGTTGCCGATTACCTCATCAGGATTGAGACGGAGCACATGGGGATGGATGCCGCACCCGGCATCCGTCAGCGGGCTTTCGATGTGGTCAAGTCGATACGCCAATACGTGGAAACCCTGCGACAATGAACTACCGCAATCGTGTCGCTACCTGACGTAACCCTCAAGCCTCCAACTCGATGTCCCAATAGAGCCAATCGCGCCAAGTCTCGTGCAGGAAATTGGGCGGGAAGGCTTTGCCGCGTTGTTGCAATTGCCAGTTGGTCGGGCGGATCGGTTTGACCAGGATCGGCATATGCGCCTGTTTGGGCGTGCGGCCGCCTTTTTTCATATTGCACGGCGCGCAGGCGGCGACGATGTTTTCCCAGGTTGTTTTGCCGCCAAGGCGGCGCGGGGTGACATGGTCGAAGGTCAGATGATGATTGTCGCCGCAAAATTGGCAGGTGAACCGGTCGCGCAGGAACACGTTGAACCGGGTGAAGGCGGGAAATTCGCTTGGCCGGACATATTGCTTTAGCGCGATTACCGAAGGGATTTTCATATCCAGCGACGGCGAGTGGACCTCGCGGTCATAGCTGGCGACCACATCCACCCGGTCGAGAAAAATGGCCTTGATCGCGGTTTGCCAGGGCCACAGGCTGAGCGGATAATAGGACAACGGCGTATAATCCGCATTCAGCACAAGCGCAGGGCACCCCGCAACATTGCGCGTCGGATCTTCTGCGGCACTACGAAAACGGGCCGCCCGTTCCATCAATTCGGCTTTGAACACGTCTGGTCCTTCTCCCGATTTGTCGCAACGGAGCATTTGCGGCAAAAAGCGTCAAGCCTGTTACATGGGACCCATCCACAGAGTTTTTGCGTGATGCAGTTTTGCCGACCTTCAAAGTTTGGCCTACAGCGTCGCTTCGACCATGCCCATCACCCGCTTCGCCCCCAGCCCCAATGGCCCGCTTCACCTCGGCCACGGCTATTCCGCGATCATTGCCCATGATCTGGCTCATATGGGTGCCGGACGTCTTCTGTTGCGGATCGAGGATATTGACGGCGCGCGGAGCAAGCCGGAACTGGCCAACGAATTCCGCGCAGATCTGGCATGGTTGGGGTTGGAATGGACCGAAGTTCCGGCACAATCGAACCGGCTGGCCTCCTATGCCGAAGCTGCCGAGAGGCTGAAAGCGATGGACCTGCTTTATCCGTGCAATTGCACCCGGGCCGAAATTGCGGCGGCGGCGATTAAAATCGGGCCGGAGGGGCCAGTATATCCGGGTACTTGCCGAAAAGACCCGCCTCGATCGCCGGAAGGTTTGGCGTGGCGGCTAAACGTCTCCGAAGCGATGGCCCAAGCCGGCCCGCTTTTCTGGACCGACAATATTGCAGGCGAGCAGAGCGCCGCGCCCGAACTGGCCGGAGATGTCGTCCTGTTGCGCAAGGATGCGCCTGCTAGCTATCATCTCGCCGCGACATTGGATGATGCGCAGGACGGGGTGACTCTGGTGACACGCGGGCAGGATTTGTTTGCTGCCACCCACATCCACCGACTGCTGCAGGAATTGCTCGGTCTCCCCGTACCGCGCTGGCACCATCATTCGCTTCTGGTGGACGAAACCGGCACCAAACTGGCCAAGCGGCGAGGCTCGCCATCGCTGGCAGATCGGCGGCTGGCAGGAGAGGATGGTCGGCATCTAGCGAACGATATTCGCTATCATCATTTTCCTGCTGGTATTTCGTTGGCCGGTTCCTAAGTAGAGCCCATGAAAACAATTCTCATCATCGCGCTCGTCATCCTGTGTATCTTGGTGGTTGTTTCACTGGTGCGCGGGATCGTTGCTTTTCTCAAAACGACCAAAATCGACCTTGAGAACGGGACCTCGGAAAACTTGATCGAAATGCAGACCATGCAGAACAAAATGATGTTCAACCGAATCAAATATCAGGGTCTGGCCGTTCTGGTCGTGGCGGTAATTCTGGGTCTCAGCCGCTAAAGCGGACCCCCTCCGGCGATGGTCAAACTCAACAAGATTTACACGCGAACCGGCGATGATGGTTCGACCGGCTTGGTCGATGGGTCGCGTCAGGCGAAGCATGCCGTGCGGATCGAAGCGATTGGCGCGGTGGATGAAGCAAACAGCGCGATCGGGCTGGCGGCAGCGGCGCTGGCGGGCAGCGATAATGCGCAGTCGCTGTTCCGCATCCAGAACGATATGTTTGATCTGGGCGCTGACCTCGCGACGCCGCTGGGCGAAGTCGGCGGCAAGGATTTTGAGCCGTCGGAAATGGTCTTGCGGGTTGTTCCGGCGCAGGCGGAATGGCTGGAACATGCCATTGATGCACTGAATGAACGGCTCGAACCGCTGACCACTTTTGTTTTGCCGGGCGGGTCCGAAGCGGCCGCGAGGGTCCATGTCGCCCGTGCATCGGTGCGCCGCGCCGAACGCAGCGTAACCGCGCTGGCGGCAGCAGAACCGGTCAATCCAGCCGCCTTGGCTTATATCAACCGCCTGTCGGACTATCTGTTCGTGCTGGCGCGCATCGCCAATGATGACGGCGCTGCAGATGTGAAATGGATTCCGGGCGCCAATCGCTGATCCTGAAGCAATAACGCAAGGCCTAGGCAGCGCTGCCACCAACCGCTAACAGCCGAATTTGCTGCAGATGCGAAGGATTTGATGCGATGCGAAATATTGCTGTTATCGGTGCTGGCCAGATGGGCTCCGGGATTGCCCAGACGATTGCGCAATTTGGCATGCACGTGATGCTATCCGATCGGGACATCGCCATTTCCGAAAAAGCCAAGGCCGGTATCGAACAATCGCTTGGCAAGCTGGTTGGGCGCGGCAAGCTGGCAGTGGCTGAGGCTGAGGCGGCGCTCGCGA